>JBLIDR010000156.1:0-5569 GCA_047632655.1 Francisellaceae bacterium
CCTGGACTTGAGCAAACAATGGTTATTAATCTAAATCCAGTGCGGATAAAGATAATAAAAATATTTGGTCCAACCGCTATGGAGATATATGGATTAACAGATCATAATACGAGCAATAACACCAAATAATTAGTTTTACCGGGATAAATCCGTCTGAAAAAAATAAAAAGCAGGAGATAACTGTAAAAATGAACATAAATTAAACACAAAATAAGGTTTTTTAAAATAAAATTATGAGAATTTCATGAAACTAAAAAAATAGCTATTTTGGTGCGGAATGTCGGATACAACAATGAAAAAATATAATTTTATGCCAATACTACAATTACTACTTAATTTTGAGCTAAAGGGTTCAATTTTGGACGCTGATTAACACCATAGGCCCTTCGGTTGCTTATAATGATTATCCATTATTTAATCTCACCCTTATAAAAATAAAAAGATTATGCCATATATTAGGCTAGAATATAACCCTGAGAATTTATGATTTATGTGACAGCTAGTTCTCCATCTCTATATCAACTTCTCCAATAATACGATCCTGGTTTTTTCCACTCTCTACTTCATTGCGCCTATCTTTAGCGATGAATGTATACATGGTTGGAACAATGCATAAAGTAAATATTGTTCCGATTAGCATACCAAAGAAAATAACAATACCTATTGATTTTCTACTTTCTGCTCCAGCACCACTTGCTATGATTAAAGGAATAACGGCAAGAACCATTGCCGAGGTAGTCATTAATATTGGTCTCAATCTAATTGAAGCTGATTTCTTAATAGCCTCAATTTTATGCAAACCTGTAGCTTGAAGCTGGTTAGCAAATTCAACCATCATTATTCCATGTTTACTAATTAAACCAATCAAGGTTATTAAGCCTAACTCGCTATAAATATTTAAAGTACAAAATTCTACATTATATAAAGAGCCAATGTATAAAGGTAATAATGCGCCACAAATTGACATAGGGACGCTAACCAAAATAATTATAGGGTCTCTAAAACTTTCAAACTTAGCTGCCAGCATTAAAAAAATGATCAATAGCGCAAAGATGAAGGCTATAACCATTGTATTACCCTGCTCAACATATTGCCTAGAGGAGGCGGCATAATCTATTTCATACCCTACAGCAGGTAATATTTCTTCTGCAGTTTTCTTTAAATACGCCAAGGCTTCACCTTGTTTAACACCTGGGGCCATAACACCCGATAATGTCGCTGAATTTAATTGTTGAAATCGATTAAGCGAAAGAGGTTGTACTGACATTTTGAATGTAACAAAAGTTGATAAAGGAACTAAATCACCAGAAACGGTTCTTATTTTAAGCTGTGACAACTGTTCAACTGTTTGCAAATATGGTCCTGAAACTTGGGGAATAACCCAATAGCTATATCCTTTATTACCAAAGAGATTAACAAAACCAGCACTATAACTAGAACTTATTATTCCACCGATGTCCTCCATAGTGATACCCAAGTCACCAGCTTTTTCATAATCTATGATTATTTCATACTGAGGATCATCAAATCTAAGATCACTTTGTCCAAAAACTAAAATGCCATCTTTAATCGAGCGGCTAATCAATTCGTTTATAAGAGGAAAAATATCTTCTAAACTTCCTGCTGGTGATTTTATGACAAACTGAATGGGCGCTCCAAAGTTGACACCTGGTAATGAAGGCAACTGAAAAACGTAAGTTTGAACCCCTGCTACATTGTTAATTCTTTCTTGAAGCTGTGCCGCCAACTCCATTTGGGTTTCAGAGCGTTGATCCCAAGGCAATAAATTCACACCACCAAAAACATTGTTTTGTTGAGGGTGACCTTGAACAATAAATGTTGTTTGCTTACCTTCAACTTTATTTAACGCATCAAGAATTTCATCACTGAATGCTCTAAGGTAATTGACACTAGCCGAAGCGGGTGATGTCCCTTCAAACCCTATAAAACCTTGATCTGATTGCGGAGCAAGATCTGATGGGATCTGAGAGAACAAAACATAACATCCACTTAAAACAACCGCCCCAACAAACAAAACAACCATTCTGAAACGTAAAACTTGATTTAAAAATAAGCTATATAAACTTGTAACTTTACTTAACACACCATTTACAAGGACAACGCCTTTTGCATCTTTCATTTTTGTGGTGAGTAATTTTGATGTCAGCATAGGTGATATAGTTAAGGCTACAAACCCAGACATTAGAACTGTCGCAGCCAAAGTATATGCAAATTCAGAAAACAATGACCCCGTTAGCCCTCCCACCATTCCTATTGGCGCAAAAACTGCTACTAGGGTTAATGACATAACTATAACTGCAGCAGCAACTTCCCTCGTACCTTTTATTGCTGCTTTAAATGGTTTTTCTCCTGCTTCAACATGCCGAAATACATTTTCTAAAATAACAATCGCATCATCAACCACTAACCCAATTGCCAAAACCATAGCTAACAATGTTAACAAATTAATTGAAAACCCCATTAGCAACATTAAAATAGCTGCCCCTATCATTGATAAAGGTATTGATGCTATCGGAATAAGGACTATTCGCAATGAACCTACAAATGCTATTAAGATAAATATAACAATAATAATTGCTTCAATAATCGCAACGATAACATCATGAATTGAAGAGGTAATAAAGACTGAACTATCGATTAGCGGATGCATCTCTAAACCAGGCGGAAGCTGTTTAACTAAATCAGGCAAATAAGCCTTTACTCTATTCAATACGCTAAGCTCATTAGCCCCTGGCGCCAACAACAACCCTAAACCAATGAAATTTTCTGCTTGACCATCATAAGTAATAAATTGATCATATGTTTCAGCTCCCAGCACAACACTAGCAACATCTTTAACTCTAATTATCTGGTTACCCATTTTTTTTACAACTAAGTTTTCATACTCTTTAGCTGTCGTTAAACTAGTGTCCGCTTTCAGCTCAATATATTGATATGGGGTCTGCAACTGTCCAGTACCAATAATTAAGCTATTACTGGCCAATGCGTCATAAACTTCAGTGGCTGTAATAGAAAGTGACTCCATCTTTGCAGGATCTAACCAGATCCTCATAGCAAATGGTTTATCACCAAAAAATTCAATCTCAGTTATCCCACCTAATGAGGTGAATTTTGGACCAACTACATTTTTAAGATAAGCAGATATTTCCTGTAACGACAAAACATCACTCGTAAAACCTAAGGCATATGATGGGAAAGAATTCCCATTAGTTTCTTGCACAGCTGGAGTCAATGCAGCATCTGGAAGCAAATAAGCAACAGAATTAACTTCAGCAAGTATATTAGCCATCCCAGCTGTCGCACTATAATCCAATTTCAGAAATACCGTTATAGTGCTTTCTCCAGTAACACTCTGCGAGGTCATGTAATCAACACCATTAACTGTACCAATAGCTTGTTCTAAAGGGGTTGTTACATAGCCTTGTATTACATTAGCGCTAGCTCCTAAATATTGTGTGGTGATAACAATTTGAGTACTGACGACCTCTGGAAACTTCATTACCTGAAGCTTTAACGCTGAACCTATTCCGGCAACAATTAGCAATAAACCAATGGCAGCAGAAAGTATGGGCTTTTTTATAAAAACATCTGTAAATTTCATGCTTAATCACCATTAGAATTTGATTGTTTAATTTTTGATGTTTTTTTAGTAGCATCATCATCTACCAAAAGAGAACTTTTTGTCAGATTAGAATTAGTTAAGTCAACACCAGAATTGATAGTAACCTTTATGCCATCATTCAATTTCAACTGTCCAGAAGTTGCTACCAATTCATCTACTGAAACACCTGATATGACTTCAACGCTTAAACCGTTTCTTTCTCCAACTCTAATGGCATACTTATGCGCTATATACACTGGTTTGTTATTATAATATTCTTTTGATTTAACAAGCTTGAAGACTGTGTCGCCATATAAAGTATAATTAATTGCAGTGCCTAATATGGTTACAATGCTTTTCTTTTCAGGTAATAATAAATCAACTGATGTTAGCATTCCCGGCAAGAATAAATCATCAGAGTTATTATTCGGAATTGTAGCCTGAACAAGAAGAGAACGTGTATCTTCAGCTAATTTAGGATTCATCGATGTAACTTTCCCTTTGAATTTTTTCCCAGGAAATGCCGTAGATTTTATACTGATTTCTTGCCCTAAACTTACTTTATTAATATCACTTTCAACCAAATTAAAATTCACATAAAGTGGAGAGAGTTGATTCAAGGCAACAGCAGCTGTACCAGCATCAAAATATTCACCTAAATCAATTAACCTAACACCTAATTTTCCAGAAAATGGGGCGCGAATAATGTGAAAGTCTATATTTGCCTCAGTTAGTCTTTCTGCTCCAATTGCCTCTTGATATGAAGCATAAGCTTCGTCTGTAGTTTGTTGTGAAGAGGCTTGATCTTGATATAATTTTTTCTGACGTTCATAGGTTAATTTCTGATATTCTGTGGTCGCTTTGTCTATGTATAACTGAGCGGTTAAGTCACTGTAATCTAGCTTAAATAAAATATCTCCTTTCTTAACAGAACCACCAGATTTAAAATATATTTTAGTAACAATACCACTAACCTGCGCAGTGACATCAACACCTTGGATAGATTCTGTATACCCAGTAGCCTCAATGAAAGGTTGCCAATTAGTTTTAGTTGCTTTGCTTGCCGTAACAACCTGTGGTGATAGGGGTCTAGCAGAAGCAGCTTTATTATGAGCAGCAAGCATTTTAACCCCAAGTATAATTGCAATAATAACGACGATCACTATTAATGTAACAACAAAAACCTTTAGTAAAGACTTTTTACTTACAGGTTGATCTGCAGAATTTTCACTCATATAACACCTCTATTTATTACTAAATAACATTACAGACAGATGAATGTATCAATATCTGTAGATATCAATTAATTACGACTCATTAATTTAAAGTATAGTTACTATTCTAGATTCAGCGAGTTGATATAGCATTATTTTAATACTAACTTTGAAATGGCATTGTTAAATAAATCGAATTATGATCAATATGATGCCACTGTAATCTAGACATACTTTCTAGATATTATTTTCCTATACCATATTATTCCTATGGCGCTTTTTTAGCTGAGTATTTATACAATCTTGATAAACGTCCATTAGTTTTTTTATATTCTAATGTTTGATGATGTCTTTTATGATTATAAAACTGAATATAATCTTTAACTCTGAATGATACTCAAGGCCCACCCCTAGTTTCTAAGTTAAAAGGAAGATTTGTATTAGACAAAAAGACTTTTTCCGATTTTAAATAGTCCCTTGTGGTACGTACGCTATCCCTGGATGCCAATTTATTTAATGTTAAATGGAAGCTTAATAATTCTATAATTGCTTTTGCCTTAAAATCAGAACTGTATGTTTTTATTTTTTTACTCATAAATTTGTCCTTAATATCTTGCTTATAAGTTTACACATTAAGGATAATAATTGTTAGAAACCGTTGTCTGAAATATACGTAGCATTATAGAATCAAATTAGATACTGAAGGTCTTAATATGTTTAAATTTGTTGGAGC
>JBLIDR010000157.1:0-5518 GCA_047632655.1 Francisellaceae bacterium
ACCCGCCCTCCAACACCACTCATGATCAACGGCATCAATAAATAAAGTTTCGTCCATAAAACCAATATCTGAAAGGACATAAAGCGGAATAAGCTGACCAGATGCTATTATTTGTTTAACCTCAGTAAGGGCATGACCAGTGTTGCTTTCTCGCATTATCTTAGATTTCATTGGCTTGCCCTCAAATAGATCAAATGTCCTAGGGCCTATAGAAGCTACTTTCTCTGATGACATAGTCGAAAGTTTATTCAACATTGATTCAACCATTCCAACGTCTATGTCGCTATCTTGATCAAATAATATCGAATATTTAAAATGTTGCTCTATGGCTAACTCTAGCCCTATATTTTGTGCTCTAGCTATACCTAAGTTATCACCTAAATTTACAACAACAGCACCATCGAGATTAAGGTCTTGTTCTGGCGTGTTGTTAATAATAAATACTTTATCTACCTGTAAAGACAAAATTTTAATATTTCGTTGAATAAATTTTTCGTCGGGAAAGTAAGCAATAATAATTGCACTTATGCTATTGTTCATTTCTTACCTTAATTTTTACTTTAGAAGTTTACTGTCTTAATCTTAGTTTAAATATATTTATAACTATATTGTGCTTATAGTCATAAGTATTTGATAACTGCCTTAAAAACATTAGCAGAAAATGCATACTTTTCAGTATATGTACAATCATGATGAGATTTTAAAAATTCATTACAATATATTCTTTTTGCATTTTTAAAGCTAATAATTTCATTTATAACCTCATCCCAATTAAGACATTTTTTCTGTTCGGCAATATCTTCATAATTATAGTAAAGCTCACGATCAACTTTTAAATAACTGTCTATATCAAAAGGAGCTAATATTATAGGTTTACCACTTATAACGAAATCGAACATTATACTTGAGTAATCAGTTATTAAACAATCATAACTATTTATGCATTCATATATATCACTGATTGTAGATATCTGAATATAGTCGCTATTTTCAATTGCTTTTAAAATGAAACTTGAGGGCTTATTTGCTGGGTGTGTACGAATATGCAACTCTATATTTTCAGCGGCAAGCTTTTTTTCGACATCTTTTGAATCAAAACCAAAAGATTTAAATAAATCAAACTCTGTTCCTATACCCCCCCGAAAAGTTGGCATATAAATAACCTGGTACTTGTATGGTCTTTTAAGTTTTTTTTCAAGAAAAACATCATTTCGTGGAAAACCAGTAATTAGACACTTTTCTAACGGTAAATTAAATGCTGAGGAAAAAATTTTAGAGCACTTGTTACCTGTTGAAGTAACAATGTCATAACTATTATTCGTTAATAGTGCTGAAATCGTTGGTTTTTTTTGAAAAAAACCTCGTTTATTAGTAAATATATGATCGTCAAACCCTATTTTTTTCAAGGGCACACCGTGCCACAGCTGTATTCTTTTTGTATTAAAACCGATAAAAAGAGGATTTAAATCTGAAGTAATTGAATGCCCTACAAAAGCGAATTTGGCAACAATTTGGTAATATATTCCCGCAACACTATTATGGTAATAAGCGTTAACACCTTGTTTTTTTAATTCTTTAACTAATTTATTATCTTTTGCTATCCAAATAGGGGTTATCTCATTTGAATGAACCGATGCTAGATACTGGTACATATATTTAGGGTTATCTGTAAAACTTTTACCAAACCATGCGCCAAAAACCCAAATCGATTTATTTTTAGGAATTAAGCTAACCAAACATACAGCAGTGAACCTAAAAAGATATGTTCCTATTTTTAAAAAAGTTTTCAATATTTTTACCTACTTAGAGCTTATTTTATGATGTTTATAAAGAAAAACACGAGAAAACATTACAACTAATTCAGTTATTAAAACTGAAATAACCACATGTATCGAAGAAAAACTATCTGTAATATACAGAGTCAACAAACAAAAAAGTTGCACTAAGGCACCTAACATTACTGTATAGTTTGCTAAATGAACTTTACCTATACTGGCAAATGCAGGGTAACCAAAATTAACAGCCACAAAGTTTACAACGGTGACAACTAAAAACAGCTGGAGTATATGGCCCGACTCTCGAAATTCCTCACCAAATATTAAAGCTAATATATCACCTGCCCACAGCCCCACTATTAAACATCCAATTGCTAATGGAGTACCAACAAAAATCATAATTTTCATTAGTAAACTTGAATCTTTTTTATTTGCCATGTGTGGGAAAAGTGCCTGAGCAATGGGACCAGTGATGCTTTGTGATGCTTGGTATAATTTTTCATTGGCACCATACACCGCTGCTTGTTGTAAACCTGCGAAAGCGCCTACCAAAAAAGTACTTGCCGCTGTATATATTGAAACAGCAGCCCTTGATAGAAAAAATTGAGAGCTGTCTTTAAATACGTCTACCAGTCTTATATTTACAGGTTTGCTTATAAAGTAACCACTGAGATAAATAGATCGTATGGCAAACACCACTGCAAATAAATTACTTATCGAATAAAATAAAATGACTAACTCAGCGTCTGTCTTATTATTTATAAATAAGAAGACTAATATCACAAAGGTAAGTTTTGCAATTACCATATAGAAAGTTACATTTTTCATTCTTTCTATTCCTTGAAAAAACCAAGTAGGTAAAAAAACTTGCACTAATATATTAAAGCCAATATATAACGCTAGGTTTTTGCTCTCTAAACCAAAACCAATGAAGTAACTATAAAGTATAATGCAAGTAAAAAAAGATAGACCTAATACGAGTTTAATAATAAAAATAGCGCCGATGAGCTCACTAACGTAATCTATATCTTTTCTCCTCAGGGATACCTTATAGGTACCAGAAAGGTTAAAACCAAAGTCTGTTATAATAGTACCAATAGCGCAAGCGGATAAAGCCAACATTACAAGTCCAAAACCATCTAGACCAAGCACTCTTGATAAGTAAGGGAAAACAATTAATGGTGCAATGATGCTGACAAATTGAAGTGCTATAAGTGCTAAGGAATTTTTTGCAACGTTGTGGCTGATAATAGATTTAAAATATTTTTGGAGAAAACACATGAAATATGAATACATCCTATTCAACATAAAATTAGACTTTCGTCATAATATAGAAATATGAACTCTATCTAACGGAAATATCCATAAACATAAATAATAACCGTGGCACTTAATAAATAATTTCACTAACTCAATTAAATTTTAAGGTTAATACAGACCCGATTGTATTTAATCTCAACTTATACTTTAGCATTTCGAAGATATATTTTTTACAATACTGATAATGTTATGTAGGGATGTCTCAATTTGATCAAGTTCTGCGACGTCAACTTTTGCTAAAGCACGTTTAATCTCAGTTGTAGACACATCCTCAGTACGAGGTAAGTAAACAACCTCACATAAATCAGATAATGAATCAAACTCTCCCTTCCAATCATCGCCCATTGCGAATATATCAGCATTATATTTTTTAATATCGGACCTTTTTTGATTCCAAGAATACTCAGGAAATACACTTGTTACGTATTTACAGCTATTCAGGATTTCAGATCTTTCTTCATAAGAAAAAAATGAATTCTTTCCTTTTTCCAAATTAAATTTGTCTGATGAAATCCCAACAATAAGCTCATCACCTAAAGAGCTTAACCTTTTCAATAATCTAATATGTCCTACATGAAACAAATCAAATGTTCCATATGTTATAACTGATTTCATATGCTAGGAAGCACCTTAATTATGGGTGTTATATACTTGAATGTATTGGGAAACCGCTAATACATCGATTCGATATAGCTTTTCATAAGGAAGCTATATTATGTTGTTGATACTTTCAACTAAAGTGCCGAACATATTTATTATAAAGAATAAACATCAGCACAAATAATGCCAGTTCAATACTTTCAAGTACTTGAAAATATTCACCCAACACACCTAATCACGACATAAATGCCAAAGCAATTTAAATAACCACTAATGTTTGGCATGAAGACAAACCTGCACGTTGTAATATGTGGTGCAAGCTGTTCCGGTTGGGGTTAAAATAAATTTACCTTGACGGTATCTGCGCATAACAATTGCGAGCATAACCATTAAGGGTATTGTACATATCAATAATGCGGTTACTGGCCTAAACGATGCGCTTTCGCCTTGTGCGCCGACGGTTAATAGCCATATAACACTGATGCCCATGAACATAATACCGGCATCGCCCATAAATATTTTTTTAGTATAACTTTTAAAAAAACCTAAATTAAAAATCAAATAGAGCAAGGTTATTGTCTCCAATATTAGTTGATAAATTAAGTAGCCCTTATTACCACTTATTAAAAATATCGATATGGCGGTAATGGTATTTAAACTTAAACTACCAATTAAACCGTCAATGCCATCAACCATATTAGAAGTTTTAATCACTACAATAGTAACAAAATATAACGCCTATAGGGCCTAGTTCAATTCCGCCAAAACTAAATAAGTTACTTAAGTTTGATATAAAACCACTTACGCCATAAACCATTAAACTGGCAATAATAATTTGCCCAATAACTCGAATGCATACGTTAAGATCGAATTTGTTATTAAATGCGTCAATAAACACCATCATCGCTGAGGCTATTAAGTAAATACGTAACTCAAGGTTATTAAGCAGCTCGAGTAGGCTTGCCATTAATGCCGCCCCAAAAAAAATATAGGAATATGCCTAGCGTGTTTTTGCGCTCACCGGGTATATCAACTAGCCCTAATTCTATAGCGACAGGTTTAAATAGCTTTATTGCAATAAAAGCAAAACAAAGTGACCGTTATTAATAATTCCAAAATCCACTCAATTAATTCTTGTTTATATTTTCAACACTGACTGCATGTAAAGTGTAGTTATTTAATCTTGCTCAGTTTTAACTGAAAAATAACGTATCAAAACAATAAGCACTGATAAAACCCCACCCAACAGTACAGCCAACACTAAAATCAAAGCTCGCTTGGGCTTAAACTTCAATTCTGGTACCAAAGCGGGATCAATAGTTTTAAACACATATTCATCACGCACTTCAGCAAACATCAATGTTTTTGTCTGCTCTTCAATAAGTTGAAATAATAAAGTTTTATGTTCAAATATAGTGGTTTTATCGATTTGAGATTTCAGATAGGTGATACTCTTTCCAGCTTCTTGCTTGTCACGCATTTTCATGTCTAGATTAATATCTTGTATTAACCAATCGACCCACTGCTTAGCAATCATAGGAGAAATGTGCTCCAAGCTTAGAATAACCATACCGGTATCCTTATTTTGTTCGACATTAAATAAGGACACGAACTCTTTTTTAGATTCTTGTAAAGACGGCTTGGCTTTTTTAGGTGGTACAACTTTTCTTATCCATTTCGCACCATCCACTAAATATTCTTCGTCATCGTAGATAAGGGTACTACTGGCTAAATCCCAACTTTTGGCAGCCATTAAGTCAGGTAAAATATTATGTTTTTCTACAAACTTAGCAAAAAACTCTCTAGATTTTAAGATTTCAATC
>JBLIDR010000158.1:0-5493 GCA_047632655.1 Francisellaceae bacterium
AGCCCTCCGAATAATTCAAAAAAATTGTTAAGTAACCCCATACCTTGGATAAATTCATACTTATCATCCGATAATGTACAAGTAGCCCCTCAGGAAACTGAAATTAGCTCTTATTTAGTTGGGCAGATTGATAACAGTATTCATCAAAATGCATTTGAAGATTTTGTATTGTGAATATTATATTTAACAATACAAATATTTTGGTGCATGATGCATCTAAAACTATATTAGAGCACATTGAGTTTGCAGGGATAAATGTAGACTCACAATGTCGTTCAGGGATGTGCGGGGTTTGTAAACGTAAAATTATTTCAGGAAAATTTGAGTATAAACAAATTCCCTTAGCTTACACCTCTGGGAAAGACATATTAATCTGCATTGCAATGATAAATACTGATATTAATATTAAATGAACAAATCAAAAGTTTAATAGTACTATATCACCAATAAACACCATAAAATATTTATCTTATCTTTCAAACACCGCTATAGACTCAACATGAGTAGTATGAGGAAACATGTCCATTACTCCAGCTTGAGTCATACGATAACCTTTTTCTTTTACTAGAATTCCAGCATCTCTAGCTAAAGTTGCAGGGTTACACGAAATATAAACAATTTTTTTTGCGTTAAATATTTCTACTTGCCTTACAATCTCTTCTGCTCCGGCTCTTGGTGGGTCTAATAAAATTTTATCAAATGACTTTTTAGCCCAATCAAATTCTGCGCAAGGTTTGAATAAATCAGCAACATAAAATTCTGCGTTATTAATGTTATTATTTTCTGCATTGACATAAGCTTGCTTTACCATTGGGTCGTCACCTTCAATCCCAACAACCCCAAATGCTTTTTTTGCCAAAGGAAGACTGAAATTACCTAAACCACAAAATAAATCTAAAATATTATCGGTATCCTGAACATCTAAAAGTTCAATTGCCTGCTTAAGCATTAATTCATTTAATCCAGAATTAACCTGAGTAAAGTCACCAGGTCTAAATTGAATCTCTAAACCATAATCTGATAATTTATACTTCAAATATTGTTCTTTTTCAGGGATGTCAGGATAAATCAAATGTACTGTCGTTGGGCCTTTTGGTTGAAGATAAATCCAATAATCATTATCTTTACCAAACTGTATGATTTTAGTTAAATCATTTTCTGAAAGAGGCTCTAAATGACGTATAATTAGAGCAGTTTTCTGATCATCGACTGCAACCTCAATTTGCGGCAAGGTCATTAAGCAATCTAAGCCTAAAATTAATTGTTGTAGCTCAAGCAGCTTATCTCCAATAGAGGGGTGCAACACTGGACAGTTATCAATCTCAGCTAAATAACGACCATTACGTTCTCTAAATCCAACCAAGACTTTTTCTTTCTTGATCACATATCTAACACCTAAACGTGCTTTTTTACGGTAACCTTCTGTTTTAGGAGAACGTAACGGTTGCAGCCAACTTTCAGGCTGAATGCCACCAAAATGTTGAAACTGTTCTGACAAAACATCTTGCTTATGTTTTATCTGGAAGTCAGGTGAAACGTGTTGAAAGGAACAACCACCACAACGTTCATAAGCCTCACATATTGGATCTACTCTGTCAGTTGATGCATTTATAACTGAAGTTACTTGTCCTTCATCGAATTTAGATTTAGTGTGAGTATACTTAAACTCAACCTCCTCACCTGGCAAGCCGAAAGCTAAAAATACTGTCTTACCTTCAATTTTTGCAATGCCACGGCCTTCATGAGTTAATTTTTCAACGGTTGCTTTATACACACCCTCTGGAATTTGTTTTTTACGGCTTCTTCTGCTCAATTTATTTCTCAATTGTTTAAATAATAAAACATAACAAATAGGTTTATATATACCTACTCAACCAAATAATTAGTCACACATCTTTAATACTTCGTTTACAAGCTTATCAATACCCTTTGAAACATCATAAATATTTTCTCCAAGCATATACGCTGGAGTTGATACAAGTTTATTTTTTTCATCAATGCAAATTTCATCAACATTTTTCATGTGATGTTTAGCACCCAAAGATTCAACTATACCAATAACTCCTTCATCAGTGCCAATCGTCATTTTGACCTTATTAAATAACTTCGGCATCATAACTGGCGAAACACAAATAAAGCCCATAGGTTTTCCAGCTTCTTTAGCTTTGTCAACAAGGTCGATTACGTCCTGCTGAACTGTAAAGGAAGCATCTCCTTTTACTGCAAAATCAAAAAGATTTTTTGCCGCACCGAACCCACCTGGAAATATTACAGCATCATAATTTTTTATGTTGGCTTGATCAATCGCTATAATATCACCTCGAACAAGTCGAGCTGATTCAAGCATTATGTTTCTAGATTGTGATGACTCATCAACTTCTTGGGTTACATGATTAACGACATGCGATTGGTTTCTATTAGGCGCTAAGCCTTGATAGGTAGCACCAGATTTTGAAATAGCTAGCAAAGTTAAAATAGCTTCATGAATTTCTGATCCGTCAAGATGGCCACATCCTGATAAGACTACAGCGATATTTTTTGACATGATAAGCTCTTAGAGTAATTTTAATAATGCATTCTAACAAATCAAGCTAGACATAAGAAGTTGTCATTTGATAATTATTTTAATTAGCTATTATTACGGTCAATCAAAAAGTTGTAAATTTAATAAAAGCAACTACTATAGATACTGCACACAGTATAAATCCAACAGTGTTTATAATTCTAGCAAATTTAATATTTCTATCTTGAAGATGCTCAGTTATTATCACAAATCCAAACATGACAATCATTAAAATCAACGCAAATGCTTGTAATTTGTCAACATTAGTCAAAGCTAATGACGGTGGCAATACACCGTCTACTGCAAGCATATTTCCAACTACCGCTAGCATAGCCACTGTAGTTATGCTAGTTCTATCCCAGAAATGTTTAATAGGAATAAGAAACATGAATAAAATTAGAGTACAAGCTAGATACAATAAACTGTAGACTTTAAAATCTAAATTTTTGTCCGCATGAACCAATGGAACAGCAAAGATAAGTTCAGAATAATTATAGCCATTATCACTACCTAAACCATCACTACTCTCTAAACCAAAATTAGATTGATAATCATAAGTAGTTGAAGTAATAGAAAAATCACCAAAGTCCCACCCTGATAGCTCTATATCACCACCAAATTTACTATTCTTCATATCAGGAATAAATATTAACTCTGAGGTTGTCAAATTTTGACTGTCAATTATTATTCGAAAAGTTTGTTTATCATTAGGGAAATTTGTATAATCCCAATCTTGGTATAGATCTGCTTTCACCTCATAAAGACGCCAAACATTTCCATCAGGAAGATTACGCTTTTCTGTATAGATAATTTTACTCTTCTGAGCGTTTCTGATATAAAATGAATCATCTCCTTCCAAATATTTTTCATAAACACTATCTTTTGGTGCAATAAACCAAACCCAAAAACTGGTTCTAACAGTCTCATGGGTAGAGTCAACACCATAAACATGCGAAATATAAATACCTGATTTTATCTTTAACTGTTTATTATTAGCACCAAAACAAGTAGCCATGGATACTAGAAAAAAAATGACAAGTATATTAAAAGTTAATCTCATTGCGCACGCATTTGAACGATTATTCTCTAATTTTAAATATAGATGCTATATCTAAAATAATCAACGCGTAGCGTAAAATATCGAAGTTAACAGTTAGATTAAATATAATTGATCTCGAACTATATCATTTCTTGATTTTAAATGAGACCAGAAAATTAACAACACCTAGGATTATAAAACCCAATTTCTTTTGCATTAACATCAATAATTTCCTCAATATCTTCAGCATTTTTAAGTTCTAATTCAGGAAACACATGCTTTGATCCAGTATTTTTAGATTGTCTAACGCCTCATGAATTATTTTTTATAATTTTAATGTATCTTATTATAAAGAACTAAATTTTATTCAGATATAGAGCATTTTACAAAAAAATATCTCTCCACAGTATGCAAATATTGATACGAAACCTAACACCCTTTAGACTTATAAAATCCAACTGCTGCACCCTGAACATCAATAATTGCAGCAAGATCACCAATATTTTCAATTTTCATCTTAGGTAACACAACTTTTGCACCAGCTGCTACAGCCTTATCTAAGGTCGCTTGAACATCATCAACAGTAACATATGATAACCAAGAGGAGCTTGGATTAGTACACTCTTTTGGTGCTGGCATCATACCAGCAACCTCAACACCATCAGCTTTGAATAGCGTATATGTCATTCCACCAAATTGTTTATCTTCAGATTCCCACCCGAAGACTTCTTTGTAAAAAATTTTATCTTTTTCTATATCTTTACTTAACAATTCATTCCAACAAAAATGATGTAATTCACTCATATTATTTCCTTATAAATTCAGATTAATCAACATGTACCAAAAAAATATTACATTTCACATGGTGTGAAACATAATTAGATGCTGAACCACCGAGTAGAGCAATACCATGATTATTATGTGTGCCCATTGCAATTAAATCAACTTCATTTTTTTTTACATAGGAAGAAATTTCATTTTTAGCAAAACTTGTAACAGTTTCAACTTGTGCAGATCTTATCTGTGATTGATTTGCTGCATCATTCAAACGGTTGATAATTTTAGTTTCTATCACCTTGTCATTATTATCTGCCATATTAGACAATTCAATCGGTGCATTTTGAACAAGAAGTAAAATGATATTGCTTTTATATTTATCAGCCAGCTCAATTGCACTTTCTAGAACCTTAGCATAATTTCCATGTAAACTCATTGCTACTAAAAGGTTAATTACTTGCATTATAAAACCATTTTTGACTAATACCTGTATTGAGTATACTAAATTTAGTACAGGTTTATCATATAATTTTAATCATACTTCTGACATTCCGCGGCTTGACTTAGATGAAGATAAAATAAACTTACATGTGACAAAATTTAATGAGCTGTTATCTGAAGCTAAAGAACATTATATCAAAGTGAAATAAATAAAAAATTAAATTATAACCTATACATCTTTAATAAAAGCGGCCAAGATATTGTTTTTATTGATTCTATATCGCCCCAAGCTTTTGCGAGATCTTGCTTCACCAAATCAATAGGGCTTGAATCATTCACTTCTAAATATTTTTGCAAGGCTGACCAAGAGCTCAAATAACCAATAACTTGATTAAACGTCCACTGTTTACTCATTGAAAACTCTGGAGCATCTAACTTTTCTAATGATAAGTTAACATCTTCATAGCCTTGCTCAACATGCTCCCTGCCTTTTGGCCAATAACCGCTGAGTAAGTTCCAATAGAAGTTATTAATAATAACATCAATCTCACTGTCAATTTCAAAAAGGTTATATGTCCATAATGCAACAACACCTCCCTCTTTTCCAACTCGACGGCATTCTTCTTCAAACGAAGGCATATTAAACCAATGAGCTGCTTGAGCCACTGTAATT
>JBLIDR010000159.1:0-5480 GCA_047632655.1 Francisellaceae bacterium
CGTCATTAGTTAAACACAAGACAGTTTATAAACTCAGAAGACACGATGACAGCCAAACTATTTTATGTCTTGTTTGCTATTTATTTTTTAGGTACCGAGAAACCAATGACAATTTGGTTTCCGCTTTTATCTATATGATCAGAAAATTAACGGAGTCAGCCAAAGGCTATGCAAAGCAGCGCATTGTTGAAGATGTCAATATTGTTAGAGCCAAACTAAAATCTGCGGGTAGTTTATTAAAGTATTTTATCGATGCCGACATGGACGATAACCTTAGCTTTGGTGATGTGCGTAAGAAAGCCTTTGAACTTATTCCAGCAGAGAGTATTAAGTTACTAAGTGATCATCTAGATAACAATGACTTTGATGGCCGTCAATATGAATGGCAATTTATCGATAAACAATCGAGTAAAATTAAAAAAATTATCCGCTCACTCTTCTTGTCTATTGATATCGAGTTCATTCACCTAAAAGATGAATTGCGCGAACAATACAACACAGCTCACGAAGAATTAGGGGCGTTCAAAACGATAAAAACAATTAACATCGATGTGGTACCTAAAAGTGACCGAGAATATTTCGAAGGCGACAATACCAAATTAATTGCTAATCGGTTTGAGTGCTTTCTTTACCGAAAAGCAGAACAGCTATTTCATAGCAACAATCTGACCGTTAAAGAGAGTGTTAATAATAGAAGCTTAACTTCTGATTTGATCCAACCTAAAGAATGGGAAAAAAAGGCTGAAATAATTGAAAGTACAGGACTTGATAAGTTGAGCACTTCCATTAACCAAACATTGGCAGATAAGAGCCAACAACTAGATATTATGCTGAAAAAAGCAAGCGAACACATTTTTAATGGCGACAATAAGTATGTTGAATTTATTCCTGGCAAGGCCGAACTTAAGTGGTCTATTCCTAATAAACGATGGCAAGAAACAATAGACAACCCACTTTATAGTCAAATTCAACACATGGGTATTGTTGAGCTGATGCTATTTGTTGATCAAAAAACTAATTTTCTAAAATCATTTACTCACATTTCAGTTAACAAAGAAAAAACACCGGCTAATAAGGAGGATTTGATCGCTTGCATCTTAGCTAATAGCACCAATTACGGTTTATATAAAATGGCGAATATTTCCGACCGTTCTATGGGGAAATTACGCAGTGTCGATGATAGTTATATTCGATATGAAACGTTAACTCAGTCGAATGATAATGTTTCTAATGCCATAGCTACGTTGCCAATATTTGCCTATTACCATGTCGATGATAACCAATTGTTTTCAAGTATTGATGGTCAAAAATTTGAGTGCCGCATTAATACGTTTAAGGCGCGTTATTCATCTAAGTATTTTTCAAAAGGCAAAGGGGTTTCTGCGCTCACATTAGTTTCAAACCATGTCCCTGTTAGTACAAAAGTCATTGGTGCTAATGAATACGAAGGTCACTTTGCTTTTGACTTACTTTATAACAACTCATCAGATATACAGCCCAATATTTTATCAACCGATACTCATGATACAAACAATGTCAACTTCGCTATTTTGGATTTTTTTGGCTATACCTTTCGCCCCTCGATACGCAAAAATGAAAAAAGTATTTTTTAATATATTTGAAGTGTCTGAAGAAGATGGAGGTCGCATTCAATTGATAAAAGAAATAAATCATAAGCTAATAGCTGAAGAGTGGGACGAAATTCAACGTGTAGTGTGTTCATTAAGCCGAAAGACTACCACGCAAAGCACTATCATTAGAAAGTTGAGTAACGGCAAGAGTCGCACATTGGCAGCCCTTCATGAATACGACCGTTTGATAAAATCAATTTATGTTTTGGAATACGTTGATAATTCCACGCTACGCCATTATGTTCAGCAAGCCTTGAACAGAGGTGAAGCGTATCACCAATTAAAACGGGCTATAACTTCCGTTAATGGTAATAAATTTCGTGGTGGTAATGATTACCAAGTATCTCAATGGAATGACTGCGCCCGACTTATTTCAAATTGTATTATTTATTATAATTCCGCATTACTCTCGGCATTTCTACAAATTCAAGAAAAGAATGGTAGGCAAGACGTTGTTGATATTATTTCAAGGTTATCACCTGTCGCTTGGCAGCATATTAATTTGAATGGTGAATATGCCTTTAATAAAGATCGTAAGGAAATTGATTTAATTGGTTTGCTCAATGGTATTGAGACACTTGATAGTGACGATTGAACAAACCAACTATCTGATAGTAAATATACGCTCTTTCATAAAGTCCCGATAAGGTGTACCTATCGTAGACCGTGACTGTAAAAACTTAATTGTCATAAAGAAGGCCAAATTCATCAGCTAAAACAACCCAAGTGGTTGCAAAATTTTCGCTTATATTCATCAAGCGTTAAAGACTTCAAAGTGGCATTTATTGACGATAGGGTAACACTAACAAAGTGGCAAAAATCACCAAAAATAGTATTATGCAGAAACTACATCATTTAATGGCTATATATGTACTACGATAATCTCCTAAACCTTTGTTTTGAGGCTTTATTACATCTCTACTTCACTGTTCAGTCAAATAATGGTTACACTTCTGCTACCGCTAGAAATGCAATACTGGTTAAGTTTTTAAAACCTAAATTGAAGTTAGCCGCATATAACGACCAAAAAAAGAATATTCAGCTTATGCTACGGGTGGGACGTCAAAAAGATAAAAAATTAGAGCTAGAATTACTTGAGATAAAAAAACGTGCGTTTGATGTTTATAACGCACCCGACTTATAAGTTCCCTGACCGCCATCTACTGCCCTTAGCAATCATTCCAAGAATATTTTAATTATTAAAATTCATTAACTATCACCTCATGTCAAAAATGTGCTTTGTTGACGTTAGCTGTTGGCTATTCTTTAGGTCAAGTGTTAGCCAAAAGCGGAAGTTAGCTTTTGAGTTAAAAACGGCAGATTAGGGATCCTAAAGTTGTCGTTTTTATATAAAAACTCACATCCATTCACAGTTGAGATTGTGCCGAAAATTTTGCACGGAATTAGATCTCAAATCCCCAAAGCGGACATTGAATCATGTAAGTTTTAAATAGATTTAGAATATTAACCCTAACTCGCTTTCGCCCCCAAAGTGCCTTAGAAAGGTAACTATTTGTCGCACTTCAAAGTGGATACTAAGTGTACCGTTACACATGGCTATTAAATCATTTGTATTTTGGCAAGTATTGAAAAGGCTATCTTTTATGACAGCAGTAACTGACAATTTTTCTTAAATGTTTTACTGGCTTTGACTGTTCGGCCACACTCCAAGGTCATAACATCTGTTTCTACAGCGATTACCTTGGCTTTGTTAACGACAAAAGACTTATGCACTTGGGTAAATTGTGTGTGGGGTAACATTTCAATTAATAGCTTTAAGCTACTATTCACCAATACCATATCATTACCCTGCCAAAGCTTTACATAGTTACCGTAAGCTTCTAACAAGGTAATATCTGCTAAGGTAAACTTTCGTTTTTCTCGGTCTACTTTCAGCACAATATGTTGTTGTAAAGATTCATTTGATAATTGCTTTTTAGCGCGAAACTTTACTTTATCTAATGCCTGTGAAAGACGCTCATTACAGACGGGTTTTAGTAAATAATCCGTAACATCTAACTCAAAGCCTTGAAAAGCATGTTCTTGATAAGCACTGATGATAATGACTTGCGGACGCTTTCGCAGCACCTTTAATAATTCAATACCACTAAGATCAGGCATATTAATATCTAAAAAAAGTAAATCAACATCATCATTAGCGAGCCAGCTAAGTGCTTGGGTTGCATTATAACAGCGGCCAACAATACTGATGTCTGCATGTTGAGCTAGATGATGTAAAATTACTTCATGGGCAAGTGGTTCATCATCAATGATTAAGGCTTTTAGCAAGGTATAAGCTCCAAAGTCATTTTTGCGCGCCATATTTCACCGATAGGACCCCTACTTATCGTATGTTTTCCTGGGTATAAAAGTGTTAAACGACGGCTTAAGTTTTCAAGACCCAATCCACTTGCCCCATCTTTCTTATGAGTAAATAGTGGATTCTCACAAACAACGGTTAATACGTTTTTACTTAACTGCATATGAAAACGTATATGGCTTTTTTCAATGGTGGGTTCAACGCCATATTTAAACGCATTTTCTAATAACATGATAATTAATAACGGTGGCAGCGTGAATTTCTCGGCGTGTTCTGGCCACTTCAGATCCAGTGTGCATTTATCATGGCTTCTGATCAGCTGAAGCGCAATATAGCCTTGTAAATATGTGACCTCTTGCGCCAAGGTAACTTGTTCTTTTTGCCCTTCATATACAGTATAGCGTAGTAAATTCGAGAGCTTCATGACTAAATTTGGCGCATCATCCGACTTTGTAAGTGTCAGCGCATAGAGGTTATTTAACGTATTAAACAAAAAGTGCGGATTAATTTGTTGTTGTAAAAGCTTTAGCTCAGTATGAGTTTTCTGTAGGGATATTTGTGTTAATGCCGTATCTTGTTGTTGGCGTTCAAAAACTAAAATCAACGGCGTACTTATCGCTAATAACCAAAACATAAATTGATAGTTAACGGGTGCAAACACCTGATGAAGTGAGGAAGGGAATAACCTAACACTAGGGGTATTCAGCGGCAGCCATAAAACTAAACTCGCAAAAATTGGAGTGACTATAATTATGCAGATTAAGACTCCAGCAACAAATGCTAGTATTCCTTGTTTTGCTAACACTTGCCGTATCAAACAATAGCGGTTTATTGCGTATACACAACCGATCACGGCTGCTACCACTAAAAGCTGCCAGAAATACTCGAAAAACTGGCCGAATTCATTAAAAATATTATTAAGATCAATGATTACTGTTTGTGACGGATTATCCTTAGGGACTTGAGTGCTATTAAATACCCCCGCCATTACTGTCGCCCAACCGACCAACAATAACGCTATAACAATATTGAGTGAAAACAGTTTTGATATAAATTGCATCGCACGAGTTTTATCTCGCATTTTTAAAACTTCATTAATAAACCACGCGGCACTTGCAAACACAGCAAGTATCCAGCCTTGAGGACTCAATAAAGACCAATATTCAAAAGTCGTGCTTTGTAAGCTTATTATTAATGACAGTAACGGATAACAGATAAAACCGAGTAACCAAATTAAGACCGCACGGGGGCGCGGCGCTTTGTCTGCAAAATGATGGGCAATAAAAAAGGGAAGACTTTCAATGATAAGTTGCAACATTATTTGCAGATATGCACTACCACTATCACCTTGTACGGATAAAAACTGAATTTGAGTCTCTAGTAACACGGCACAAAGCAGCGGTAAATTCAGAGAGAGCAGATTTCTGTTAATGGTTTTAGTGAGCATATTAAAAGAGTGACCCTTAATTAAGTTCTACCTATTTTCTGCAAAATAGCATTTTTATTTGCTCCTTCACAAACTTAATGAC
>JBLIDR010000160.1:0-5458 GCA_047632655.1 Francisellaceae bacterium
TTAGGAAATCACGCTCTGCGATATGAAAATAGGCTTCAATTTCCTTCAGTAGCTTACCTTGATTCTTTTTTACTTGCAGCACGTAATCGCCTTTACCTTTACGTATTAATTGAGCCGTTTCAGTTTGGCAATGCATAGCATCTGCTGTAATCACAGCATTTTCAAAATTCATACTTTCTAGCATTGATTGCATGACAGGAATTTCATTTGTTTTCGTTGATGTTTCTTTTTGGTAAATAATAAGGCCGTTATCTACCACCATTGCCGTCATTAACTGCAAAGCGTCTATATCACCGTGTTTAGAGCCACAAACGACTTTACCATCAAAGCTGATATGTTCTTTACCATTACTTTCTCGAGTAGCATTTGAAAAACTAATGAAACACGATACGAGACTATCAGCCTTGAGGCTCCTTATAATGCGCCCGATAGAATGTCTGGTGGGGATGCCGTGACTAAAATCTCTGTATTCTCTTAACCAACCCAGTTGAGCAACCCCAAATATATTAATCGCTTTCCATCCTTTAGCACCACAAAGTACAGCGGCTATTGTTAAGAAAATAATATCGGCTAATTCGTAATCTATATTTGCGTCTACTCGGTGATCTTCAATACTTTCAATCTCTTGAAATAATGACATGATAAATAACTTTTATTGGTTTTTGATATTGATCTGATCATTTCATATCAATAAAGTTCAAAATTTATTTATTATACCGTGTGTTTTATCTGAAATGCATGATCCCGCCCTGATCTCCTTGCCTGGACACCAACCCCAAAACTTGAAAATAAGATTCAATTCTGAAATAATATTAAACTCAATAATTTATTACACTTAAGACTAAATTTAATATGAACAAATGGTTTGTAATACCTAAACCAAATTCGAAAGCAAAATTGCGCATTTTTTGTTTCCCATATGCAGGTGGAAATATTTCTTCGTTTTACCCTTGGATTGAGAAATTAAATTCTAATGCAGAGTTGGTCTTGATTCACCTACCAGGAAGAACCACCCGGTTTTTTGAAGAAAGTTACTCATCTATGGATAGTCTTGTAAATGAACTCGTCAGAATTATGCCTTTTTTATTAGATAAACCTTATGTTTTATTTGGGCATAGTTTAGGCAGTAGGGTTGCCTTTGAATTAGTTAATCAGTTTACCAAGTTAAATATTAAACTACCCATACATTTTATCGCTTCAGGAAGTGAGGCCCCTTCAGAAAAAAAGTGTAAAGAGACAATAACATATAACCTACCAGATAAAGAGTTTATTAAGGAGTTGGAAGATCTAGGTGGTACTCCAAAGGAATTATTAGAAAATAAGGAATTATTAGATATTTGTTTACCCGCACTAAGAGCAGACTTTCAAATTGCTGAAACCTACCTGTTTACGAATAAAGTTACATTTAATATCCCATTGTTAATTATTGGCGGATCTGATGATATTGAGTATGATAAATTAATTTTGTGGCAACAGTTTTTTCAAGATACAGCCAGTGTTTGTATTATTCCAGGTGACCATTTTTTCATTGATAGTAGTTCAGAACTGACACTCAATGAAGTTAATAAAGTAATTGAAAGAACGTATGCGTCCGACAAAGTGTATCTATCATCCCATTAAGGTGAGTTATCTACAATGAACAAAAAATTTGAAGGGAACCGTCTGAATAAGCTAGATATAAATCTTTAAATATATTACAGTTACTATTCTAAATAAACCCTATAGGCATTTTATTTTGAATAAAATTTATCAATTATATTTACTTATATCTATATGCTTTGTTACGATACAAGTAAGTGCATCTACGTCAGAGCGTGATACATACACTTTATACAATGTTAGTAAGTTTGAGCGTCAATGGGTGAAAAAACTTTTGCCACAGATGATAGATTGGGTGGTAACTCAAGAAAAAAAATCCTCTTTAGTTGGTCGAACACTTACGGACGAAGAAAAGATCTTGGCCGAAAAGCTAGGGATTCAAAATATTGCTTTAGTACGTATAGTTGTTGATGAAAATCTTCCAATGCCTACTATTCAGCCTTTACGTGATGGATTCGAACATTTTGGTTTCAACACAAAAGAATTTATAGGTCTTACTTTAGGGCACGTAATCTACATCAAGCCAAATGTTAAAGATGTAAAAAATCTACTTTCTCATGAACTTGTCCATGTTACGCAGTATGAACAAATGGGGATTGAAAAATTTTTAGAGCGTTATTTCATTGAAATTATGAAATTTGGCTATCACGCAGCTCCTTTGGAGCTTGAAGCTTCTAGATTTAGCAAAGTCTAATCAAATAGTAAAATAATACAATTAATGTCCAAAAACTACCACGGCTAGCGCATTTTAATCCCAGACCCTAACAGGGTTATCGTCTAGCCCTGCCATTTTCTTTTTCTTCACCATACTGGCTGACTTGGTTATATCTCATTTAAATAATGCCATCGCTATTTTTCGCATGACATTAAACACAAGCGGCCCTTGTTCTTACGTATTCTCGATTCATCTTCTCTAAAGGTCATATCTAGCACCCAATGCATACTTTCAACTTGCTAGTGGCTACGTACCGCATTGAGTGCTTACTCTACATTCAGGTCTACCGAACTGACATACCATGAGCGTCGAGGTAAATGCATCTAAAATAGGATCCTGAGTTGACGTAAATTACTTCAAAACAATTTTGGAGAAATTTATGGGTATTATGCGTAGCCAAGTTCAACGGCAAAACATTTTCAAAGAGCATGAAATCAATGGCTTAACTATCGTGGGTTATTGTCGTCAACATCAAATACCCACCGCAACATTTTATGCTTATCGCAAAAAGTTAGGGGTAAGCCAAAGCGCTTTTATTCAAACAAAAATAACGTAAAAAATTGAAGTGTTTTCCAGCCCTGAGCCAATACGCTTAAACATTGGCAGCGTATCTCTCTCCTTAACGAGTACAACTCCCGCTCCTTATCTAGCTCAGTTATTACGGGCGTTTATTTGATGAACATATTCTCTGAAACGCCAGAAATATTTATTCATGCTCAGTTTGTTGATTTTCGAAAATCGATTAATGGCTTAGTCGGCATTGTTGAAGCTGACCTCGCTCGTGATGCTTATACAGGGACCTTATTTGTATTTTGCAATAAAGCCAAACTTAAAATTCTTAATTGGGATAAAACTGAATTTTCTCTTTGGTACAAACGTTTGGAAAAACAGAAGTTAAAATGGCAACTAAATTATCGAGCCAGGCGTTTGAATTAACCCATCAACAAATGAGCTGGTTATTATCTGGGTATGACGTGCTTGATCATGAGCCATTGCATCCATCCAATGATATCATCATGATCTGGATCTTCAGATTTATTGGCTTTTCGCCTTTGGGAACTATAACAATTGCTGCTGTTAACCTCTAACACTTTAGACATAAGAAGATCTGGCCAGTGGCACTAATGTGTCACGTACTGGGTGTTAAAAGTAATAACTATTACCGTTATCAAAAGCGTAAAGCCAATAATATCGATGACCCTACTCATCAAGAAATGATTGAGTTGATCAAAGATATCGCCAAATTTAGTGATAATACATACGGGGCTAGACGCATTAAAAAAGTACTCAATACCTTAAGTTTTCCTGTGAGTCGAAGCAAAATAGCTAAATTAATGAGATAAGCGAATGTTTGGGTTCGCTATAAGAAGAAATACAAAGCAACAACGAACAGCGCTCATAACAAACCTATTTATCAAAATGAGTTAGAGCAAAACTTTGCTGTAACAGCACCAGATAAAGCGTGGTTGGGTGACATCACCTACATTTGGACATAAGAAGGTTGGTTATATTTATGCGTTGTGATTGATTTATATTCACGTAAGGTCGTTGGTTGGAGCATGGGGTCTAGGATGAAAGCGCAGCTTGTTTGTGATGCATTAATGATGGCTATTTGGTAACGGCAGCCCAATGAAGGGCTGATCGTTCATTCAGATCAGGGTGTGCAATATGCGAGTCACTAGTATCGTCGATAACTTAAATCAAATGGATATATTGGTAGCATGAGTAAAAAAGGTTGTTGTTGGGATAATGCCGTTGCTGAAAGAAAGAACGCGTTCATTGGCGTAACTATGAAACACGCTATAAAGCACAGCAGGATGTCCTGAATCAACAGCCACAGACTTCATTCTTATCTGGATTACCAAAGTCCAAATGAATTCGAATTATTGAATAGAGAATTAAAAATAGTTGCTTAACTTATGTGGACTCCCCCGTGTCAACAACAAAAATAAATACTTGAAGAAATAAATGCGTACTTATGTACGAGCTCTAAATGAGAAGCTATCTCTGGCTCTTTGATATTTACGCGAACAGGCTGACAAATCTAGGGTACGAGCTTTATGCTCTATGTTAAGGACTGTCTTGGCCTGCTGATTTTTATCTTCGTTTTGCATTTTTGTTGTTTGAACGCTATTAAACTACATTTTTGATTCAATTATTTTTAAGCTGCCAATAATTCAGCTTTATACTCTGTACCTTGTGTTAGCAAGTGCCACCGCTGCACACTTTTTACCTCGTCGTTCTACAAGCCCTTTAAGCCAAACATCTTTTCTAGTTTTGGCTTCTCGTATAACCGCTTGATTCACCGCAGCCATTGCACCACAAATTAACTGACTTCTTAGCATGCTATTTTTACAGTGCTTTCCTATTGAGCCTAATTTAACAAAACCACCCGAAAAATATTGAATAGGCGTCAAACCAATACAGGCTGAAGCGTCTTTACCTTTATTGAATACGCCTATGTCGGAGCAACCTAGTGCGAGATATAGATTAATCGCATTCATGGTACCAACACCTTCAAGCTTGAGTAGCTTTTTACAACCAGCATGAGTAGTAACTGACTTTTCTAAACAATCATCATAGTGCTGAACCGCTTCAATCGATACTTTCAAATACACTTTAGCTGTATCTATTGCAATACGGCATTCGGCTGACAATCCATTCGTTGCATCTTCTAATACTCCGTCTATCGCACTGATAATACTGCCTTTTCGATTAGAAATACGAGTATTCAATTCCAATAATAAAGACACTAATTGTTTCTGACAGGCACCTTGGTGTTTTACAGCAAGCTCTCTTAAGCGCTTAATGGTTTGTAATTGTTGCTGCTCAACCGTTTTACCACCAATAAAAATAACATCGGGTAATGATGCTGCCTGGACAATAGCCAATGCATCATTTTTATCCGTTTTTTGATTTTGTCTAACCGTAGCAACTAATTTTGCTGAAATTAAACGCGCATCGTGACCTGCCGAAATCGCTTTCTGCTTCCAGTAATTCGATGTACCACACGCTTCAAATATTATCGTGACGGGTTTTGCATTAACTAGCCAACAAAGAAATTCGTTCGGTGTCATTTCAATATTTGACTGCACCTTTTTGTTTCTATAAATACAAACTTGAATAACTTCTTTTGCTAAATCA
>JBLIDR010000161.1:0-5455 GCA_047632655.1 Francisellaceae bacterium
GGCCAGGCCTACTTGAGTGAAACTTTTCCCTATAGTCGAATAGCCATAATCATAACGCTCATTAACATCCTTGCCTGATTCATCGCAATAAACTAATAGTTTTGGATCTATATTTGAAATTCCAGCTATAAATTTATTGCGTTTTTCTTTATCTCTATATTCATAGTCATAACATTTTTTTACGACTGTAACCAATTTTACCAAAGACCTAGTAATACTGCTAAGACTGACTTTGATGGGCCAAGCATCTGCTAACTCTGGTTGAGTGTAGTCCGGATATTGATCAGAAAAATTTTTAAATTTATCTAAATCGGTAATAACATGGCTATGGCCTTTCTGGAAACCAGTTTTAGCTTTTAAGCTTCCTCCTTGATTTCTAACTTCAATCTAATCGTAGACAGTGCTACGACTAATTTTAAATAACCTAGCGATTTCTGTTGGATTCATTCCTGAATCAAACTTAGACATTATTTATTCTCTTAAGTCTTTGCTGTAAGGTGTAGGCATATTTAATGAATACTTGTGGCTCTATTGCAGTTTAGGCATTTGTTTTTATTTGTGTAGGCATTTCATTGAATTAGACTATATCAAAGTTTGTATGCCAATAATCAAGACCAAACTTACGCTAAGTGTAAGCTAGTTGTGCGGTTTTTATAAAGAAAATAAGAAAGACAGGAATTGAAGACCGTTACCAATAAAAACTTAGATGCTAAATGTGGTAACGGTAGTTATAGTAGTGAAAACTAAAATTATTAAATAAATACTAGCAGTATCATCGATATAACTTGATTATATTTTATTAAGTATATCTGATTTTTTATTAGTAAATTCAGAATCAGTTAGAATGCCCATGTCTTTTAACTTAGCTAAACGCTCAATCATGGCAATAGCATCATCGTTATTTACGCTAGAGAATACATCTTGATTTGGCTCAGCATAATTATTGAATTCATTCTGTTGTGGAATATTTTGTGGCTGATTTTGAATAATTGGCTGTATGTTTTCCTGCATTACTGGCTGTTGAACAACCTCAACACCATTTTGCGATACGATTGGTAGGTTCATAACATCAACAGTGCCATACTGGCTAGTAAAGGTAAATGAAGATCCAGACCCTTGTTGTTGTGAAACACCTCCAATTTGATGATCCAAAGTGTCATAAACAGTAACATTTCCATTTATATCAACAGCTAGTCTTCTTGTGTCACCAAAATAGGCATAGCGCACATTATTTTGTCCACCAGTTGAATTAGCGATACCTAAATTATCCGGCCACCAATTTCCAGAGTTAGAAGAGCCAGGAGCAAATAAACTGACAGGGCTGCCATTATTGGATACAGGTGTGTCAGCTTGGAATGGTTGCTGTGCAAGTAAATTCGAAAGCTCAGAGCATAAATTATCTACAGTAGATTTTAAACCGTAGTTGAACATATCTCCAACCATTGTCATACCGCCTTGCATCCATTGGCCACCGCCGCCTAATTCAGGGATGTTAAACTGAGCCATTGTTCCGCCGCCATTTGATACAGCATCAAGCATGCACATAACTGCATCGGTACTAACGCCATAATTATTGGCTAAATTATTGATAACTTGTTGGCCATCTTGAGTAAGTTTTCTCATGTTAGATTCTCCTAATTGAATCGTTATATTCCACTTACCTAAGCAAGTCTAATTAGTTGCAATAGAATGGATATGATTGCATTGTATTCCGTTATATTTAGAATGTCATCCTTTTAGATGATTTATTGTTGCTTTGCGGCATTTTTAAAAAACATATGGTTTATCGATAAGAGGCCGTATATGACACAGGTTGTATTGTATTCATATCAATTAATATGATAAAAAAAATAAATAGTTTAAATATAAAAGTAATGGTTATATTTCCTAACTAGTGAAAGAAGATATTCTAGCCCAGATTTTTTTCTCTAGCTTCCAGTTTCTTTTAAACATTTTATATTTTGCTTTAAGTTGAGCAATATTCTCATGTGATAATTTTTCTTTTTTTGCTAACAACCATTCTTGTTTAGCTTTTGTCCAAGCAGAAATAGATTGGATCAATTGGTGGTATTGTAAGTCAACTTTTTCTTTCCATTCGACCAAATTCCCTTGGTTGTCTAGCCTTTCTTGAGCTGCAGCAAGCTGCACTTTAGCCTGAGCAGCTTCAATAAGTGGCTTAGGTGTCAGCTTTAGATCTCGGGTAAAACCGATTTTTGAGAGTGATGAAATCAACCATTTAGATGGATCAAAATCATACCAGTGAATGCCATTGCGATAATCTCCAGCGAATTTGTGATGGAAGTTATGGTACCCTTCACCATAGCTAACTAATGAGACCAAGGCATTGTCGCGTGCTGTATTTTTATCAGAAAAAGGTCGCTTTCCTACAAAGTGAGCCAATGAATTAATAAAGAATGTAAAATGGTGATTTAAGACTAAGCGCAATACTCCGGCTAATAAAAGACATCCCCATATATCGCCAATAGCCCAGCCAACTAACATTGGTACTATAAAGCAAGTAAATACAGCAAGAGGCGTATAATATTTGTGCTGAAAAACTAGAAGTTTGTCTTTTTTCAAATCATCAACATTTTCAATACGCTCAACATCAGGTTTAGCATAGCGCAATAACCAGCCAAAGTGGGCAAAGAAAAAACCACGGGTAAAAGCATAGGGATCTTTTTCTTTGTCATCAACAAAACGATGGTGTTTGCGATGGTCTGACGCCCATTTGATTACACTATTTTGCAGAGATGCTGTACCAAAAAATAGTAATACGAGCCTAACTATAAAATTTGCTTTATAGGCTTTGTGTGACCATAGACGATGATATCCAGCTGTAATCGCTACACCAGTCCCTATCATGAATGCCCCGAAAGTTATCCAATCACCAGCAGAAAAGCCATAGGTAAATCCATACCAAGGAAGTAATGTTACGGCTATAATAGGTGTACTGAAAAGTATTAGTATGCTTCTCCAGACAGGACTACCTTCTTTATACTCAACTTCCATAATCAACCCCTTTTATGTGAACAGTTTCATTATAGGCACAATGAATTAAACAATGGGGGAAATTAACAGTATATTTTATGTATATACTATTAGCCATTTATATAATGCACTGCACAATAATATGTCCCCCAGTATATTGGCTTTAAAATGACCTGTCAACTTTTTTGTAGCAACAGGATAATTGAGTCTAGTTTGTTAAGCTTTCCTTAATATTTAAGCATAGAGTTTTTTGTTAAACAGAGCTATAATCATAATCCATTAAACTCATGATAAATATGGTTATGCTAGAAGTAAATATTCAACGCACACAAATCAAAGACATGCTAACCAGAATCATAGCGCTCAGGGGGTATCTTTGACTATGATGTTAAGAAAGAACGCCTTAGTGAAGTCAGTTATGAGTTAGCAGAACCTAATGTTTGGGATAATCCTGAGCGTGCACAAGATCTAGGTAAGGAAAAGGTAGCTCTTGAAATTGTTATAGAGGGTTTGGATGCTATTAATAATAACTTAAATGATTCTGATGAATTACTTGATATGGCGGTTGAAGAAAATGATCAATTAATTTTAGATGAAATAATAAGTGAATTAAAAAAGCTTGAATTAGAATTAGCTAATCTTGAGTTCAGACGAATGTTTTCACATGAAATGGATCCAAATAGTGCATTTTTAGATGTTCAGTCTGGCTCTGGCGGTACAGAAGCTCAAGATTGGGCTTCTATGTTGATGCGAATGTACTTACGCTGGGGAGAGGCTAACGGTTTTAAGACAGAAATAATTGAAGTATCAGATGGTGAAGTTGCTGGGATAAAAGGTTGTACTATAAAATTTAATGGTGACTATGCCTATGGCTGGTTGCGCACCGAAACGGGTGTTCATAGATTAGTTAGAAAATCTCCATTTGACTCTGGTAACAGACGCCACACTTCTTTTGCCGCTGTTTTTGTTTCACCAGAAGTAGATGATGATATTGATATTGATATTAATCCATCAGATTTACGTATTGATACCTATAGAGCATCAGGGGCTGGGGGACAACATGTTAACAAAACAGATTCAGCTGTTAGAATCACCCATGAACCAACTAATACGGTAGTGCAGTGCCAGAGTGATCGCTCACAACATAAAAACAAAGATAATGCGATGAAGCAATTAAAATCAAAGCTTTACGAGTTGGAAATGTCAAAACGAAATGAAGATAAGCAATTATTAGAAGATACTAAATCAGATATTGGTTGGGGCAGCCAAATACGTTCCTATGTATTAGATCAATCAAGAATTAAAGATTTGCGTACTGGCATTGAAAATACCAATACGCAATCTGTACTAGATGGCGATTTAAATAAATTTATTGAAGCAAGCTTAAAGCAAGGGCTATAAAAACTAGAGATTTGGAAAAAATATGACATATAAATCACCCTCTGAAAATATTGATACACAGAAAAATGAATTGGATGAAAACAATCAAATTACAGTACGTAAAGATAAGCTAGAAATCATACGTGATCAAGGTATTGCTTTTCCAAATGACTTTAAACGAAATATAGTCGCTAAATCTTTAGTAGCAAAGTATGACTCTTTAAATAAAGAAGAATTGGAACAAACCCAAGATAAAGAGTTATATAAAATTGCGGGTAGAATGATTCTTAGACGTGTTATGGGCAAAGCTGCTTTCATTACATTACAAGATATGTCTGGTAAAATTCAAGCCTATATTCGTAAAAATACATTACCAGAAGGTCAATATGATAACTTTAATAGTACTTGGGACTTAGGTGATATTGTTGCTGTTGAAGGACATATCTTTAAAACAAACACTGGCGAATTATCAATTAAAGCAACTCATATCAGATTGTTAACCAAAGCCTTAAGGCCTATGCCTGATAAATTTCACGGACTTACTGATCAAGAGCAAAGATATCGCCAACGTTATGTAGATCTAATTACTAATGAATCAAGCCGTAATGTATTTAAGACGCGTTCTAAGATTATTACTTTTTTTAGACAATACTTTAATGATAAGCGTTTTATGGAAGTCGAAACTCCAATGATGCATACTATTCCAGGTGGCGCTGCTGCTAAACCTTTCGTGACCCATCATAATGCCTTAGATATGCAGCTATATTTACGTATTGCCCCTGAACTCTATCTTAAAAGACTAGTGGTTGGTGGTTTCGAACGTGTTTATGAAATAAATCGTAATTTTCGCAATGAAGGTTTATCAACGCGCCATAATCCTGAGTTCACGATGATTGAATTTTATCAAGCTTATGCTGATTATAATGATTTAATGAACTTAACCGAAGACTTGCTTAGAAAATTATCTGAAGAAGTACTGGGTACGCCTAAAGTCAATTATCAAGATGAAATTTTTGATTTCAGTCAGCCTTTCACAAGGATTAGTGTATTTGATTCAATATTACATTTTAATCCAGACTTATGC
>JBLIDR010000162.1:0-5442 GCA_047632655.1 Francisellaceae bacterium
GTTTCAGTAATTATAACTACCTTCAATAGTGCAAAGTTCATTGTACCTGCAATAAAATCTGTATTGCAGCAAGTTGATGTCGTAATAGAAATAATTATTGTTGATGACTGCTCAGATGATTTTCAAATGTTACAAGATCAAATTGCACTATTAAAAGATCAAGTAGCTATATCTGTTAGGCAACCTAAACAGAAAGGCAACGCTAATATTTCAAGAAACATTGGTATTGGACAAGCTCAATATCCTTATATTGCTTTTTTAGATGCTGATGATACTTGGAACCCAAAACATCTAATTTCGTGTATCGAAACCATAGAAGATAGAAAAATTGATGGCTGTTTTAGTAAAGTTGCATTAATGACAAATGACTCTAATGAAAAGTCATTACCTTGCTATCAAGATAATGCTGATATTTGTGAATTTATTTTCAACCACAATGGCATTGCTGTCACTTCCAGTTTAGTTATAAAAACATCAACATTACTTGATGTAAATTTCGATATTAATTTATTGAAACATCAAGATTGGAATTTTCTAATTCGCTTCACAAATAAATATACATTAGGCCAATCTCCTTATTATGGGCTGAATTATACCTTATCTACTGGTAGCAATATGAGCGCTTCATTTAATTTTAGTGCATCGATTAACTTTATGAATAATACATTACCCACTTGCTGGCATGCTGTTTTTATATCTTCTCAATTAAATAAAATATTACTAAAAAATAAATATGAAGAACTATTAAAGCTATCCAATCAAATTAAGCGTCATTACAAGTTATCTCTGTCTACTCTAGGATTTAAAAATTTATGCATAATTCAGAGTGCTAAGAATAAGATTCTTTTTTCAGCCTTAACTCTTTTTTTTAAGATATTAAGCAGAGTAAAGTACACTTTGCGATCATGCTTAAAATAACAATAATATTATTTTTAACTGGAAAGGTAAATAAACCAATGGCTATTCCTAAAATCATACATTTTTGTTGGTTTGGTAGAGATGAAAAACCGCAAGACGTTTTGCATTATATTGAGGGTTGGCGTCATGTTCTTCCTGATTATCAGATCATCGAATGGAATGAAGATAACTTCAACATTAATAGTAACCGTTATGTAGAAGAGGCATACAAAGCAAAAAAGTATGCCTTTGTCAGTGACTATGCGAGATTGTTTGCTTTATTTAACCATGGTGGTATTTATCTTGATACGGATGTCGAAGTTTTAAAAACCTTTGATGATTTACTTGAGCATGATGTTGTTCTTGGTTTTGAAGAAAAAAACTATGTAGCTACAAGTACTATTTGTGCAAGTATACAGTCTCAATTTATAAATAAATTTATGGATATTTATCACGATAGAAGTTTTATTTCTTCTGATGGTGAATGTGACTTAACAACTAACGTTACAAAAATCACTTCATTACTCGAACAATATGGATTAATAACTAACGGTGTACATCAACAATTACAAGGTGCTAGTACGGAAATAATTACTGTATTAGATCGCTATAAGTTTTCACCCTATGATTATCTCAATCAAATAGATCATAGCAATGAAAGTACATACGCAGTTCATCATTTTGGTGCAACTTGGGCGTCGTCATCATTTAAATATAAAAAAGCAATTAAAAGCTTTATCATCAAATTACTGGGCTCCAATAATTATAAAAAATTATCAGGATTTCTTAAATAACGTATTATCAAATTTGCAAAGTTGAATTTATGAAAAAAATACTAATTTCTTCCTTTGATATGGAAGTAGGAGGCGTTGAACGAAGTCTATTGAGTATGCTCAATAACTTTGATTATCAGCAATTTGATGTTGATTTATTTCTTTATAGTCAAAGTGGAGATTTTCTTAGTTTATTGCCTGCAAAAACTAATCTCGTTCCCGAAGTAAAAGAGTACAAAACTCTAAGGCTATCAATAAAAGAGATCATTTCAGCCAAAATGTGGCGTATCGGCCTTGCCCGAGTATTGGCAAAAATAAAAGTATCAGTTGCAAAAGTTGCAGAAACTGATTATTTACAAGCACAATATATATGGAAATATTGTCTTCCCTTTTTACCCAAAAATTCAACAGAGTATGATGTTGCAATTAGCTATTTATGGCCACACCATTTTGTAGCCGAAAAAGTGTTAGCAAAAAAAAAAATAGCTTGGATACATACAGATTTTTCGGCAATCACCACAGAACCAAATTTGGATTTACCCATTTGGCAAAAGTTTGATCACATTATATCTATATCTAAGGATTGCACAGATGCCTTCATTAAAACTTATCCGAGTTTAGCCGATAAATTGGTTATGGTTGAAAACATAACAGCACCAAATTTTATTAATGAAATGTCGAAGGAAAAGATTGCTAAACATGTGTTTGCTCAAGACGGATTCAACTTGTTGTCTGTTGGTCGTTTATGTCATCCAAAAGCATTTGATAAAGCGATAGAAGTAATGCATTTGATTCATCAGAAAGGCTATCAAAATATAAAATGGCATATTATAGGTTATGGGCCTGATGAAAAAAAACTTATGGAATTAATTGAAAAACATCATCTTCAAAACAGCTTTATATTATTAGGAAAAATCAACAATCCTTACCCATATATGAAAGTATGCGACTTATATGTTCAACCCTCAAGATATGAAGGTAAAGCTGTAACCGTATCTGAGGCTAAGATTTTAGGTAAACCTATATTAGTAACAAATTACCCTACAGCACCGAGTCAAATAGACCATTTAATTGACGGTGTAATTTGTGATACTTCAATAGAAAGTATTGCTCATGCGATAATCGATTTATATGAAAATCCCATTCAACGAAAAGCATTAAGCGCATATTGTAAAACCCAAAATTACCAGAACGATCATGAATTAAATAAGCTGTATAAGTTAATGAAAGTACAAACGTCGGCTGGCACTTAACGTGATCCCGTACTTCATCGCTAACATAATCTCATTAATTTTTATCTACATTGGTTATCGCTTTAAATTTAATCGTATCGCATTAACAAGTGTTTTTGTCTTTTCTGCAATACCCTTAATCATAATTACTAGCTTCAAATATATAAAAATAGGCACTGATACTGAAAGTTATGTACATTACTTCGATAAGCTTTACAGCTGGAGTGCTACTCTCTCAATAATTGATAAACAAGGGGAGGCCGGCTTTTGGCTCATGAATTATTTAGGTCATTTTATTTCTCATGACTATTTTATTATTTTTTTGCTTAGTTCTTTAATCATCACAGCTTGTTATTTTTACAGTATAAAAGTATTTAATTTAAAAACACTATCACTTTTTACTTTATTATTCATTGGTCCATATTATTTTCAACTAAATGGTACTAGACAAGCCATTGCTATCGCTATTTTCTCAATCTCCGTTATTTTTATCATTAAGAAGCAACCTTTACGTTATATCGTGTCTATATTTATTGGCTTCTTATTCCATAAATCTATAATAATCTGCTTACCATTATACTTTATGTTTAAAGGGGAAATTAAACCCCGCAAAATAGCTGTTATTATATTCATATTTCTCATTGTTGTCGTATTTTTTCAGAGTTTTATTAACTTTGCTTCTAGTCTGGATGACCGATATTCATCATATGGAGATCAGCAAGACAGTCACGGTGGACTGGTTGTTTCTACCTTTAATATTAGTCTTTTTTGTTGGTTTATTCTTTGCCGTGTAGTGAATATTAAAGCTCTTGCTAACCGAAAATTTGATATCTTATTATCTTTGTATTTTCTTGGTACACTGGTTAGCCTTTTATCTATACTATTGAAAATTGATCCTTCTGGCTTCCTTAGAATGAGTATATATTTTATTCAAATGAACATTTTTTTATTGCCTATGACGATACTCAGCTTTAGGGATCATAGTACGAGGTATATCATCACCTTCTTTGCTGTGTTGTTAATGACAGTTTATTTTTACCTAACGACAAATGCTTTTAGTAATTTAACCCCTTATAGGTTTAACCCCGTCATAGAGATTTCAAATGAAAGTTAGTATTGGCATTCCTTTTTATAACCCTGGTGTTTATTTCAAGGAAGCTATAGCCTCTGTATTGAATCAAACCTTTACTGATTTTGAATTGATTCTACTTGATGATGGTTCAAGCGATGGGTCATTAGAGGTTGCTCATTCATTCGATGACAAAAGAATAAAGGTTATTAGTGATGGTACAAATAATGGGCTCCCATACCGTTTAAACCAATTAATAACATTATCTCAAGGAGAATACATAGCAAGAATGGATGCAGATGATCTATCTTCATCATTTCGAATAGCCCAACAAGTTACTTTGCTTGAGCAAACACCTGATGTTGATATTATCGCTACAGGTATATGCTCGATCACAGATAACAATAATGTCACTGGCTATCGTCTTCCGGCCTCAAATAAAAAAATGACTCCCTCTGTTACCGATGCAATTTTTGGTCGGTCTGAAATAGCTCATGCAACAATACTAGCTCGAAAGTCATGGTACCTTCGTAATAGATACAACGAAAAAGCAAAACTCATGGAAGATTACCAATTATGGATAGATGCAACTATCCAGAATGATTTAAATGTCGCCTATATAAAAAGTCCGCTTTATTTCTATAGAGAAGAGAGTAGCGTTAATTATAGAAAGGCAGTTAAAGCCTATTTTAATGGATACAAAGTTGTACTAAATCGCTATTTTAGCTATTTAAATTTACGTGATAAAATTAAAATCACTCTTTTAATGATAATCAAAATCACTGTAGTCAGTACGGCAAACCTTTTTAACCTTTCAGACAAGTTACTTGATATGAGAAATAAAGACACCGTACAAGATAAAGTGCTAATCGATAAACTAAAAAAAGAACTTGACCAATTAAGATCAAACTCTTGAAAATTTGTCATTGTTTTTCATCTTCTCAATCTGCATATTACTTTCTTAATGGGCAAATTCAATATATGCAAAAACACGGGCATACTATCGCTTTTGCATTACCAAATGATGGTTTTATTGAACCGCTAAAAAAAATGTTCCCAAATGTGGATATACACATAATTCCAATAGTCAGACCCATTAGCCTTATAAATGATTTAAAAGCATTGTTTTTCTTCATCAAACTTTTCAAAAAAGAAAAATTCAATATAATTCATTTACATACCCCAAAAGCCTCTCTTTTAGGTTCTATTGCAGGTCGAATATTAGGCCACCCTAATATTATTTTTCATTTACATGGTTTAGTGTCTTTAAAGTTTAACGTCCCTCAGAAAGGACTAACTCTACTCATGGAAAGAGTACCTTTATTATTATCTCATAAAGTCATATGCGTTAGTAAAAGCTTGGCTCAACTATGTATTGATAACCATTACATTTCTGCTAAAAAAATAGTTACCTTAGCACAAGGATCTATTAACGGCATTGACTATGCGGAGAAATTTAATCCCAATAGAT
>JBLIDR010000163.1:0-5382 GCA_047632655.1 Francisellaceae bacterium
CCAAACAACACTTTGGTTAGTTTTTGTATCGATAAGCCTCAGTAAGAAGCTAAAAATAGTTTGTTAAAATAAGCGACGATAGAGCAAAAATCACTGTTTTTTTCCTACTTTAATGACTTATGAATTAATTTTCGATCCGGCTAGAAAATCTTCCCCAACTTGATCTTGAAAATCACGAATAATGTTCATTAAAACAATATGATCTAACGTAGGATGTAACATTAATATTGTGCATGTTATTTGGCTTAAGCTAATAGCAGTTGCATGTGCGGGATCTGTCATGCCAGAATTACTCTGACCCACGAGTAGTAAATCTTCAGTTGTCTCATTAAGACCCAGGCGGTTCCTTGTTCCTTTAGAACCTGAATGGATATTCTGACTAGCCCATTTGTAATAAGGACGCATATGCTCTAACTTAACGTTTTTTTCGATAGCTCCAAAACCAACACGATTATGATCAGGAAATAAATATGCTGCCCAACCATAATGACCAGAAAACTTCTTACCATATTCTTTAATTAAGCTGTCATATTCAGCTTTGCATTCGTCTATATCTTGTTGCGCTGGTGCTTTTTCGTTTAATCTGCTTTCATATCTTTTGTGTACGAGCATTCCATCATATGAGTCGACAATATCATGGAAGTAAAATCTTTCTGCGCATTCTTGACCATGTTTAGCAATAAAAATGGCTGTTACGTTTACTTCATGAAGAGCACGCCATCTCGCATGTGCAGCATCGGCAAATCCAGACTTCATAAGGCATAATATTTCTTGAGAAATTTGACATGCTCTTGCGTGCAGCCTAACAACTAAATCAAATACTAAGTCTTGTTCTTCTGCTGCTTCATTTCGACAGGAGTTATTAATATCTTCTCCTGCCTCTGTGCATGTAACAATTAAGGTCTCAAGAGAGTCAAACCCTTTAGCCCACCTTTCAATATTGCGTTGAATAAAGCCCTTCGCTATTTCTCGGCGCTCTTTCAACATTTCATCTGATGATTCTAATAGTGAAGTTTTAATTAAACGAACTGCATCTGGTGTTACTTCAGAGATTAAATCATATAAATCTATTTCAGCTGCAACTTCAGGATTATCTTTCAATTTTTCATTGAGAGAATCCATGAATTGTTTATGAAGGATATCCACCCAACTCTCCTATGATTCCTAACGAGCCTGTAGAATTACTCGTTTATTATGAATTACCCCATAAAATAGGGGTACTAAATGCATTACCTATATCGAATTAACCGCCTACAGTGCGATACATGAGAACAAAAAACCAGCGATTTTGACTGGATTAGTTATTCTACAACCTCAACGCCCGCTTAAGCGGACACAAATTGTTGGCTACAATGGTGTTCAAAGTGGTACAAGACCACAGTGGAACAGAGCCATCTGTTTTTGTTCCGAATTAAAGTGCTTGTTAAGTACGTTTTAAATATTTATTGAGTTCATCAACTAAATTGAGTGCTTCACTTTTAGTTAAATAAGGTACTTTAATTGTCCTTGCCCAAAAGAAACTCTTTCCTGTTATTAAACTTACTTCCGAGAAAGGCATTGCAGGTATGGTTTCATCTTTACTATTCGGTACAGGAGTCAAAAACTCAACATCCCTATAAAGAGTTTGCCCATCAGGAGCTTTAACATCACCTTTCACTTTAGCTGCGGCTATTAATCCACACCACTTATGTGAAAAGAATACTATATCTCCCACATGCACATGATTAACAAACCGTTTTGCATCTCCATAAGCCTCAAGTCGACAATTATCCATCATTGACCAAATAGAGTTTTCATCCCAGCTTCTATTCGTGTCAAATAATACTCCTTTCACATCACTTGGGTTTTTATGTTTATCATATGGAAGAGCAAAAAATTCAAAGTATTTTTCACCTCCAAGCTCATAAACTCGATATGGCAAGAAATCAATAGAAACTCCGTTCCGCTTCCAATAATCGATAGATGAAACTAATGAGTCATCGGCTGCACTACCGATAACTAATAGATGCTGTTTTTTATTTATTTCTTTAGGCTATAATGCATGTTCAAGACTAAAAGCATCTTTATGAGCCTCGACTAATGACAATTCACATTTACTATACTCTTTAAACTTTTTTGCTAGTTTTTGGTAAGTCCATTGCCCTGCATCTTGTGCATACCTAAGCGCTTGATGAACTGCATCCTTTCCTGCTGATGCACGTTTCAACTCAAATATAACTAATTCACCATTTTCATTAAGAGCATAAATATCAGCTTCAGCTTGCCGTTGCCTTTCTTGAAAAACAGGCATCAATCTCGAATCTTCAAACAAAACATCCAAAATACTTTTAGCGATTAAATTCTCTAAATCCTTTTCAAGTTTACCAAAGCTTGAAAAGTCCTTGAACTCCACAGGCTCCAACTTTTCAAATACTTCACCTTGTTCTTCAATTTTATAGAGCATATTGGAATCCTACGAGTACGCAGTCCATTTGAGGGGCAAAATATAGTTGGCTAAAATAGGGGAACGGAGGGACAAAACAGCCAATTGTATTTGTCCCGCTTGAACAGCTTGTATGGTGCTATTTATCCACTTTTTCAGCTACCATTCCCACAAAGCCGACACCTTTTGGTGGAGCTTTATCATCGGTGTTATACCAACGAGAGTCTGGAACCCAATTTTTAGGTTCTCTTTTTTCTTTTTCAACCCACTCTGGCCTGTAAAATAGTCGAAGTACAATACAAACAATGGCGTTTATCAGCCGAAACCGAGTCGTTAATTTTTCTTTGGAAGTGTCATCTGGCAATGCTGATTGAAGACTAGCGCATAACCCCTTTATCTTGTCATTCTCAAATGACAGTCCATGCCTAGCATGAGCAAATTCATTTCTTATTTTTCGAATTAACCCTATTTCTTGGTACTCAAATTTATCTATTAAGCCTAACGAATAGCAAGCTTCTATTTTCGCAGAGAATGCGCCCAACGGTGCATTAGGATCATTTAATAGCCTTTTAGTAGATTTACCCTCAATAAAGAAAAGTTCTAAAGTCTTATGGAGTTTTTCGTCTATGAGAGCAGCGCCCACTAAAGGTAACCCTCTATCTGTTTCAGCTTGTAGCTCTTGAATAAAGCTAGCTAGATCATCAACATGTTCGACTAGCATCGAATCTCCTTTGCACCATAGACCCATTTAAGGGGCTGATAATAGTTTGCTAAAATGTGTAGCGAAGCGAAACCGAGCAAACTGTCACAGTCCCGCTTTAAATTCTTGTTTATTAGCTCTTCAATGCAAACCATTTATCTCCGATTTGCTGAACCTTAGTTCTTGTCATTTTAATTGGTGTTTCTAATATGGAACTTAAAAGGCTTATCGATGTTATGTCAAAGATATCACCAATATTTAGTTCTAAGGCACCTCGAGAATTAAGAGTTTTATCTTCAGCTCCAATAGCTAACCTAAGCTCAATTTGCCAATCAAACCGTTGGTCTTTGCAATATATGCCTATTGGGCCCGAATGTGCATATAAATTTTTATAGTTAACTTTTCCAAACCCCTTGTGTAAATATTCAGGTTTAAATACTCCTTTGCGCCTACGAAGTGCATTGGCATATCTTTTAGAAAACTCTTTTGCATCTCTTATTATTAAAATATGATCGCCAAATTCTTCAAAGCGTTTATCAAAGATAATGCCTTCTGGAGTTTCTCCAGGCATTTTGAATTCATTATCACTGAGACAACCCATGCTAAAAATCATGATATTTTTTGTGTTGTCGTATTTAGCAGAAACACTAGCCTTTTTCCCTAGGTTATATTCTTTGTCCCCAATTTTAGCAATAATACGGAGTGTCCTTTTTCAGTAGGTCCTGCCCTGAGTATCCCCTGAACATTTTCATGAGGGTCACCCCTAACATCCATACTATTTTCCCCTTTTAAAGATGAAAAATAATCAAGGCTATTCAGGTAAATAAGACCTTTTTGCATTTGCTCCAAACGTTGTTTAGAGGAAACCTTGAATAATAACCAAAATTTGTCGTCTGGTGGTGTATCAGCAAATAATTCATTTTGCATAGAGTTGCCTTAATCATCCGTCATTTGGAAATACGGACTCTACGCGAGCTGGTATTATGTATGTCCCTTCTAACATATGTTCTATGATTTGAAGAGCCAATTCCAATTGTTGTGAGTTATGTGCTTTTACTTCGTGTGCAGCAGAATTCCCTAATACTCTCAACTTATGAAGTGTATCAGCACCTTCTTGAGTAACAATAGAGCGGTCTTTCAATGCATTTATTTTATTGTATAAATCTCGCCCTTCAGCTTCAAGATCCTTACATATGGTTTCTACAATTGCTCGTATACCAATGCCAGCAAGAATGAACTGCTCATTCTCAAGTGATAACACAGTTTCTTTATATATTTGCTGGATTGTATAGGGTAATAAATGAGATTCTACTGTTTTTACGCCTTCCACACGACCTGGGTAATATTTAATAGTTTCTGGATGATAGGGGCCATCATGATCATATTCCATATCTTCAGAGAAGGTGGATACAGTTCGAAAAGAAACAGTCTGGCAACCTAAACATTGAATTGTTTGATTCTTGGAATTCCAATCTACCGAACCTCCACCGCAATCTTCACTACCGCTTTCTTCAAAAGAAGACACTACTGAGTGTAACGTCAAACCACTACACTCTTTACAGTACAAACGATGTTTCTTTTCATCATCTGTAGTCAATTTATAGGTTTGAGTAATCTCACCCATGGACATCTCCAGTTTTTGACTGTTAACAGTGTATTAATACGCATTTCGAATTAAACAGTCAAAAACTTCTGATTAATTTGATCACGTACAATACTTTTTATAATATTTTTAGTAACTTACCAGCAAGTTTGATTGTATTCAACTTCATCTATAAATTTACATATATAGCCGAGATATATGAACCAAACGATGGCACGATATGTAAACACTTTTAGAAAAATAAAGCTGTTAAAACAAATGGTTATTAAATAATATTGAAACATATGAGCCTGAACTCGATATTACATAACGTACCAATATATTTAGACAGCTATTCATTAGAAAATATATGGCTAAAAATTTTAGGCTAACGTCTCCACTGCGCACAAAGTGATCGTTAATAATTCAAAAGTGTATGACCGCTTTGGTGGCTACAATGTCATTAACTTAAGGATTTAGCACATACGTTTATAATTCATTGGGTACTTGTTTGGCTTGGTTCTACGACCTTTTCGAACAAATTTACGGTTGCCCCCTGTGTCAGGATAGTTGTCGCCTCAATTAATTTTATAAATAAACAGGGTGCGGTAAGTTAACGTTAGTGGATTATCAAAGGTATTCAAGCAAGTTTAAAGAAGCAATATTAAACAAACTCAG
>JBLIDR010000164.1:0-5342 GCA_047632655.1 Francisellaceae bacterium
TAAGATTTTAAAACTTCGATCCAAGATTCTTGATCAAAAGCACTAGCTGAACTACCCGTAATGATAAAACAGTCATAATCTTTAATATTATCTGGGTACTCATTAGCAGTAACATCGTATGGGTCAATATCAATTATAGCCTCAGCTTTATCAAACATATTCGCAAAAATATGTGGATAATTACCACCGGATGCATCTTGACGATGCTCAGGAATATGATGTGCTTGTAATAGAGCTGCTCTCATTTGTCTATTACTCTATTTAAATTGACTTTTATTTAAACTTTCGCTTAATGATTTAATTTGACCAGTATTTAAATTTAATTTAATCACACTATTTTGACCTTCTACATAAATCATTATTTTTCCGTCTTCAAAGAATATATTACGTACGTCTTTGTATTCAATTGGATTTATTCCTAAACGTTTTTTACGCCAATTATCACGCGCGCGCATAATGGCTTCTCGATAAGATCCTCTGATTTTACTTTGACGAATTTTTTGTATGAAATCAACGGAGGCTGCGGGCAGTTCATCTTCAAACTTTTTTAACTCATATAATGTTCGTACATCATCTATCACATCATCATCACTTAACAATCTAATTGATTCAGAGGCATCTTTGAGTTTCATACGCATAGAGACCCAAGCACTGTCTCTGCCTAATGCTTTTGCGACATCTTGTTTTTTCATGTTCTTAGTGTTAATTAATTCAACCAAAGCGTCAGCTTCTTCAAAGGGAGAAACTTTTTCTCTTTGATCATTTTCTAACAGTTGAATGATTAGCGTGTCAATATCATCTTTTGCGCGGACAACACAAGGTAGGTGAGTTAATTCAGCTTTAATTGCAGCACGATATCTCCTTTCTCCTGCAATTAAGGTATAAATTCCATCTTCATTTTTTGGTTTAACAATTACCGGTTGTATAATGCCATTTTCTTTAATGCTTTTAGATAATGAGTCAATATTTTTAAATGATTTTCGGGGTTGATTTGAATCAGGTTTAACTTCATCAAAGGTTAGATACAATAATTGCCCAGACTGTACCGCTTCCTGATTCATTTCAGCTAATTTAATGGCTAATAAGGCATCTTTTTTTTCATTTGCCTGTAGATTATCGGAGTTAAGTTCGTGTAATCTTTTTCGGTCTGATAAGGATACTTTACTCATTTAAGATCTCACTTATTTTTAGGCGTTGAAATATTCAACAACCTCTTTGGCTAATTTTCTAACTTCGACATGTGCGTTACTCTCTTTGGCGTATTCTCCAATATAAAGACCAGCGGCTTCTGCTTCAACAAATTTAACGCTTTGGGGAATGTTAGCATTAAATGCCTGTCCATCTTCTTTAATTACACCAAGCAAGCTACGTGACATAGTGGTGTTTTTTACTATTTTATTAGCAAGTAGCATATATGGTCTTCCGGCGGTTAGTGCTAAATCTTTAGCTTCGAGTAAGCCGGATAAATCCATTCCGCTTGGTCCAGTTGGAATCACCACTAAATCTGCAAGTAAAGAAGCTTTTAATGCCGCTGTTTGGAAGTTGGGGGGTGTGTCAATAATTAAATAATCACAAGAAATTTTAAGTTTAGCGATATGTTCTCGCGCTAATTTCTCATCTACTTGAAAAACATTTTTATTTCCAGATTCTTGTTTTTCAGCCCATGACCATGCATCAGGTTTATCTTTATCCATGTCAGCCACAATGACAACATGGCCTAATTCGCGCAAACCTCCAGCAAGGTTCATTGCTGAAGTGGTTTTTCCTGAACCGCCTTTTTGTTGTAGTAAAGTAATTGTTTTACATTTGGCCATGATTTAGTGCCTATAAATTGAAATAAGTGTCTACCCTTATTCTAGCTATTTATTATTGGAATTAAAGCAGTAACACTCTTAGATTTAGCAATGTATATTATTTTTTTGTATATGGTGAAAAAAATTCAAGTTTATTTATTTCTGGTAAGCACGATTATAATGACTGCTATAGATAAATATTTACTTATATTCTAAACACCTTTAGAGCTGGCACCTTCAAGAGATGATGTCTCATTTAAGGAAATTTCCGTAGGATATTTACTTAATATGTAAGGCTTAAATTTACCAAATTTCATGACTCTTAGCATTTTAGTTCTTGCTGAGCCATAATTTAGTCCAGTTTTTGTAAAATCTATTATTCTTGCATCAATCTGATGTGCATCAAAGAATGGTGCAAAATGTCTATTTTGTTTTAAGCTAGACAAAAAAATGATATAAAAGACATTTCATTTGAGCGAATCGATGAACCTTGTCTAACTCCAAATACAACATCTAATTCTCCATTAAAAAAATATTGGATTATATTAGTTAATCTTAATAGACTTTGGGTATTTTCTTGACAATTAATTTTTTGATTCAAAAGAGTTACTCTTATGTATCCACTCAGTCCATGGGTATGTGGAATTTTACTATTGGGAATTTTGCGTGAATTTTGATATTCAATATAATTACGACATGATTCGTTTAATACATTAAGAAGATTAAAAGCACCTTCTGTTGCTAGAGGTGTGCTAGTTTTATTTTTGCGCATAATAAGAAACCGTTTAAATGATCTTTGTATTTTTGTAGCAGCTGAATTTAAATTTATTATATATTTAGAACCAAGAACTGACAGGATATTAGTTTGACACCTTAATGATCCACTTCGTTCGGTTGCGTCTGTTTGGGTTTCTTCAGGAGTCATTAGAACACCTTCTTGACGTGGTCTTTCACCATTTAGAAATATTGGAGTGACTTTATATTGGGCTAGCTTTGATTTAAAAGAATCTTTATGCCTTTCATCTGGAGAGTCAATAGTTAAAAAATATTTTCTACCATTAACAGGGCTATTTACGCCAATACCATTAACTAAACTGGATGAATTAGCGTTTCCTCCCCATACGCTATGGTTTTCATCAATATTTCCGTATTTCACACCATCAAAGATATCAGCAGTAAAGCCATGTTTGCGGAGTGTTGCGACAACTTTTAATGCTTCTTTCTGTTTTTCGACATGACCTGGTGAATGACCAGAGGACACACAGTTTTCAGCAAAACTATTGATTAAAAATGTGCCTCTACAGATGTAGGCTATATACAAATCTAAATGGTATGTAATATTTGGTAAAACTAGTATCTTTGATTTTTGCTGTTTACAATCAAATATTTGTTCATAGTAAGCTGTTCGTGCTTTAAAGTCATAATTTGGGCTCGTAGCAGATACCCTTGATGCTTGTGCTTTTTCTTGGGCAATTATTCTTGTTAGTGCCTGTTGATCAGGATATGCATCAAATTTTGCTTGAGCAAAGTTTACAATATTTTCATTGCGACCTTGAAAATTTATAATGGCGTCAAGCTCTAATGCATATTCGCCTATAATATGGTATTTAATGCCTTTATTATTTACACAGGTGAATAAATTACCTCCTTCGAGTGCGCAATGTGTTGATGTAGTCTCTAAATTATTAGAAACTAATTTAGGGTTAAATTGATTTCTATTCCTTCTAAGTGCAGCAATATCAGTGGTTTCTTGAGTCCTGTCTTGACTGTATTTTGGTGATATCAGGGGTGGTGTTTCACCAGCCCTGCGTCTTGCATAACCAGGGTTATCATTTCTGATATAAAGTGTAGAGCTATCTTTTTTGTTTACTTCAAAAAAATAATCTCTAACCCAGCTATCCCTACTATTGGTTATTTTTCTGTACGGCACGCTTAGCCTATTTAATTCAGTTGTTAGATTTTGTCGATAACGGCCATTATCTGTGAAAATTACAATTCCGCCATGGCAATTTAGCAGGTGAATTCTTTCGGTGGATGAATATACTAGCCCACAAGCATGACAGTGTGGCATAAATCAACCTTACCCTCTATTAAACAGTAATTTCCAAAAAGTATATCTATAAAAAATATGTATTACTATGTATATGAATTGTTTAATATATAACTTCTAATAATCCTCATTGTTAGTCTGTTTCAAAACTAACTTAATTAAGCTAAAATGAATCAAATTTACCAAGAAATATTTTATTATGAAAGTATCACAAACAATTTTAGCGACCGAAAAACAAGCACCAAATGATGCGGAATTAATTAGCCACCAACTTATGATTCGAGCAGGCTTAATCCGTAAGGTTGCTTCTGGAATTTATACTTGGCTACCAACAGGTTTAAAAGTATTACAAAAAGTAGAAAAAATAGTACGGCAAGAAATGAATAAATCAGGCGCTTCAGAATTATGGATGCCTAGTGTGCTTCCAGCTGAGCTAATTAAGGAGACTGATAGGTGGGAAAAATTTGGTCCTGAATTGCTTAAATTTAAAGATAGGCACAAACGTGAATTTTGTTATGGCCCAACGCATGAAGAAGTCATTACTGATATTGCGCGTAAGGAATTAAAAAGTTATAAACAATTACCTTTAAATCTCTATCAAATTCAAACTAAATTTCGTGATGAAATAAGACCAAGATATGGCATTATGCGCGCGCGTGAATTTGTGATGAAAGATGCTTATTCATTCCATAGTTCTGCTGAGTGTTTAGATCAAACATATAACCTTATGTTTGAGACTTATAGTAATATTCTAAACGCTATGGGTTTGAAATTCAGGCCCGTTAGTGCTGACTCTGGCTCGATTGGTGGAGATAAGTCAACTGAATTTCAAGTTCTAGCAGCTGCTGGTGAAGATGTAGTATGTTATTCAGATCAAAGTGAGTACGCTGCAAATATAGAACTGGCAACCTATTTCAAACCTGACATTTCTTTGCGTGAAAAATCTCAAGAAACTCGTAAAGTCATTGATACACCAAATCAAAAAACAATTAAAGATATTTGTAGCTTTATGTCTGTAGATATTATGAAAACCATTAAGACCTTAGTGGTTAAAACAAACAATGGTGATTTGCTTGCGTTAGTATTACGTGGTGATCATGAGTTGAATGAACTCAAGGTGGAAAAACTTTCAGAAGTAACTGGCTCTTTTGAGTTTGCTTCTGATGAAGATATAAATACTGCCTTTAATGCTGATCCTGGATCACTGGGCCCAGTAAACTCAACAATTCCAGTTATTATTGATCATAGTGCGCATATGCTCGTTGATTTTTGCTGTGGAGCTAATGAAAATGATAAGCATTTTACTGGTGTTAATTGGGATGTTGATGTTAAAGATTATGTCACAGCAGATCTAAGAAATGTAGTAGAGGGGGAGATTAGCCCTGATGGTAAAGGAAAGTTGAAGTTCCAACATGGAATTGAGATTGGACATATTTTCCAATTAGGCACGCATTATTCAGAAAAAATGAATGCAACAATCCTCAATGAAAACGGTAAGC
>JBLIDR010000165.1:0-5339 GCA_047632655.1 Francisellaceae bacterium
AAACAACTTTAAAGATAAGCGGGAATAGCTCAGTGGTAGAGCACGACCTTGCCAAGGTCGGGGTCGCGAGTTCGAACCTCGTTTCCCGCTCCAAATTATTGCTACATTCAACTACTTTCAAGATCAATTTCCTTAATAGCTTATTGAATTCGATCAAAAATATTACATATTATTTTAAACCAAATTAAGTATATTTTTTTGTAATCTTATTAAAATCCATATAACATATTTGTGTATTCAGTTAACCGTTTTAACTTTAGGTAAACATTCAGGTTTAAATTATGAAAAATAGAGGAATCAAATGACAGATTCAAAGCTTAAATCAATATTAAAAACCTACGAAAATATGATTGCTTCCAGAGAATCAGATACTACTGAAGCAGAGCTTGTTAATAGTGGAGAAGCAAATTTCCTTGCCTCTAGCAGAGGACATGAAGGCAGTGCTATATTAAACCCATTCTTAAATGATCAAGATTGGCTCTGCTGCCATTATCGTGACAAAGCACTTATGCTCGCTCGCGGTGAGTCAAATGAGCAATTCTTTTATAGTGCTTTATGCAAGGCTGAGTCACACTCTAATGGTAGACAAATGGTTTCTCATATGAGTAATGCCAGTCTAAACATTACTAGTCTTGTTGGACCTATAGGGAATAATGCATTACAAGCAGCTGGTATAGCTGAAACAATCAAGAATCAATCGAAAAAACCTATCGTTGTTTGTTCATTTGGTGACGGTACTTCACAACAAGGAGAAGTACTCGAAGCTCTTTCTGAATCAGCTAGAAGCCAACTTCCAGTTTTATTTTTTGTGCATAATAATAACCTCGCAATCTCGACAAAAACATCAGGTAAAACTTTTTTCTCATTACCAGATAACATATACCCTAAGTGTTTCTACGATATACCAATAACTCGCATTAATGGTAAACGACCACTTGAGTCTTATGACAAAATAGAAGAAATAGTTTCACGCATGCGTGAAACTAAAAAACCTGAAATTATCATTTTCAATGTCGACAGATTATCCAATCACTCTAATGCAGACAACCAATTACTATACCGCACAGAAGATGAAATCAAACATGCAGTTGATAATAATGATCCCATTACATCAAGCAAATCATTTTTACTATCCGAAGGAGTCAGTGAATCACAATTAAATGACATTGAAAAAAGAGTGAAATTATCCGTCAAAAAAGCTGTAGATACCGCAAGGCAAGGAACAGAACCTCAACCTGAATTTAGCGCCGAAAGACCATTACCGCCAGAATTAATCACCACAGCTACTGAATACCGAGGTAATCAAACAAGTGAAAAACGCCTAAGTATGCTTGAAGCCATGCGTGATGTATTTCGATATCAACTAGAAACGAATGAAAATGTTTACTTGTTAGGTGAGGATATTGAAGATAAAAAGGGTGATGTGTTTGGCATCACCAAAGAACTTTCAACGGATTTTCCTGGCAGAGTTGTAAATTCAGCACTATCAGAATCCACCATCTTAGGCTTAACCACTGGAATGGCCCTTGCTGGAAAGCACCCTGTCGCATTTATACAATTCGCAGATTTCATGCCCTTAGCCTATAATCAAATTATGAGCGAACTTGGTACTATGTATTGGCGCACTAATGGTACTTGGGAGTGCCCTGTAATTGTTTTTGCCGCATGTGGTGGGTACAGACCAGGGCTTGGACCCTTTCATTCACAAACAAATGAAGCTACGTACGCTCATATCCCAGGAGTTGATGTTTATATGCCCTCAACTGCTGGAGACGCAGCAGGACTACTAAACGCTGCATTTAAATCTAAACGGCCATGTGTTTTTCTCTACCCTAAAAAACTCCTCAACAATGCAAGCATTGCTGATACGACATCTCCAGATATTCATAAACACCTAATTCCTGTCGGAAAAGCTAGAATACTTAGACCAGGAGCTGACATTACCTTAGTTGGGTGGGGGAATACAATCCAAATTTGTCTTGAAGCTGCTGAAACATTAGAATCCGTAGGAGCTGATGCAGAAGTAATAGATCTAAGAACCATTAAACCTTATGACTTAGCAACTGTTTTAAGCTCAGTACAAAAAACGGGGAAGCTGATTGTTACGCATGAAGACAACTCTACATGTGGCGTTGGTGGAGATGTAATTGCTTCGGTCCTAGAGCATTGCAACCGCCCTATCCAAGCAAAACGTGTTACGCGTGCTGACACCTACACTCCTTGTAACTTTACAAATCAATTGGAAGTGCTACCATCATATGAAAAAGTTCTAACTGCTGCTTGTGACTTATTAGTAATAGGCGTTGAATGGCGCGTCAAGCAACTTAATAGCGACTCTCTCTTTAATGTGGAAGTTATTGGCTCAAGCCCGTCAGATGAATCTGTAAAAATTATTAATTTAAACGTTAAGGTTGGTGATGAAATAGAAGCGGGTGACATTCTAGTTGAAACAGAAGCAAGTAAATCTACGGGAGAAATCTTAGCTCCAGTTAGCGGTAAAGTTACAAAAATTTATGTTGAAGAGTCCGAGCAAGTCTTAGTCGGTAATCAGTTATTACAAATTGAATTACCAGAAAATAGTAAGCAGAATTTAAGCTTAATGAAAACTCAGAAAAAAGCAATTTTAACTAGAATTGCCACTAAAGACAGCAATACCACTGATGATATGTACTTCAAGAAAATCATTCATGCTGTTGGGATCACCATCCCTGTATTTAAAACAGGTTCGAGAAAAGTGGATAATGAAGAATTATTAGTGAATTTTCCAGATAAGACAAATGAAGATATTATTGGCGTAACAGGAATAAAAAGCCGTTACTGGTTATCAGAAGATGAAAGTCTTGTTTCAATTGCAACGGATACTGCATTGCAATCGCTAAAAGATAATAATTTAAGACTACAAGATATAGATTCTATTATCTGTGCCACATGCTCACCAGAAGAGTATATTTCACCATCCATAGCTTGCTTAGTTTTAAATGAACTCTATAAAACATATGGTGAACACGCCGTCCAAGCAATGGATATTAATGCTGCATGTAGCGGTTATCTATACGCAGTACAGCAAGCAAATAACTATCTAAAAACACGCCCAAATTCTCGCGTAATGGTTATTACGGCTGAGGCTTTATCCAAGAGGCTTGATCCAAAAGACTTTTCCACAGCTTTCTTGTTTGCAGATGCTGCTAGCACAACAATAGTATTGGGTGAAAATCATCTATCACAAGCTAAAGCTAAAATTAATAAGGTTTCACTCTCATCAACTGCTGAAGATGGCTCAATACTTAATATCCCTCTAGTTAAATCAGCTGGAAGTTCTATTACGTTACAAGGCAAACAATTATTTATTTATGCGGTAAAACATATGGCTATGATATTATACCGATGCTGCCAACGCTCTAATTTAACGCTAGAGGAGTTAGATGTAGTTATCCCACATCAGGCCAACCAAAGAATATCACATGCTATTGAGAAAAAATTAAAACTTAAAAAAGGCTCTCTCTTTAGTAATATTGCACGATACGGAAATACATCTTCCTGTACCATACCAATAGGTATGTCAGAAACTATGCATGAATGTAAAACCGGTGAAAATATCGCACTTTGCGCTTTTGGTAGTGGGTTTACTTATGGTGCTATTACACTAAAAGCACTATAATATAGCCAACAAGGTTGAGTTGAAGTAATGATAACTCAATATTTAGCTCCATAGAAAATCAATCTATTATTTATTTTCCTCAACTTCTTTATTGACTTTAGCTAACTTCAAACCCAATTCTTGCATTTGCTTAACATCAACATTAGAGGGTGCGGAAGTCATCATACAGCTTGCAGTTTGCGTTTTTGGGAACGCAATAACATCACGAATATTATCAGTATTAGTTAACAACATCACCAACCTGTCCAAGCCAAAAGCAATTCCACCGTGAGGCGGAGCACCATATTTTAAGCCATTCAATAAGAAACCAAATTTTTCTTCAGCTTCTTCATCACTAATACCAAGTAATTCAAAAATATTACGCTGAATATTCTGATCATGAATACGAATAGATCCACCACCAACCTCATAGCCATTAATGACCATATCATAAGCACGTGAATTAATCACCAACGGGTCTCCAGATAAATCTGCATCTTCAGAGGGTGAAGTGAATGGATGATGTAAAGCATGTAATCCACCTTCAACTTTTTCAAACATAGGAAAATCAATAACCCATAAAGGAGCCCATTCTTTATCAACTAACTCTAGATCATGGCCAAGTTTAACACGGAAAGCACCCATAGCATCATTTACAACTTTTTCCTTGTCAGCGCCAAAAAATAAAATATCACCATTTTCAGCATTCATTCTTTCAAGTAGTTTTTCAAGAGCTTCATCCGGAATATTTTTTACGATTGGTGATTGTAAACCATCACGACCTTGTGATTTATCGTTAACCTTAATGTAAGCCAAACCACGTGCGCCATAAATGCTAACAAATTTAGTATAAGCATCAATTTTTTTGCGTGAAAGCTTCGCACATCCGCCTTTAGCATTTAAAGCTACCACACGACAACCTGGTTTATTAGCCGGATCAGCAAACACCTTGAACTCAACATTTTTCATAATATCAGCTACATCTATCAATTCTAATGGAATTCTTAAATCTGGCTTATCAGAACCATATTTATGCATTGCTTCAGCATAAGTAATTTGTGGGAATGGAAGTTCAAAGTGAACATCATTTAACTCGGAAAATAATCCAGATATCATTTTTTCAGTTAAACCCATAACCTGTTCTTCATTAACAAATGAAGCTTCAATATCAATTTGGGTAAATTCTGGTTGCCTATCAGCCCTTAAATCCTCATCTCTAAAGCATTTAACGACTTGATAATATTTATCCAAACCTGAAACCATCAGCAGTTGTTTAAATAACTGTGGTGATTGAGGTAAAGCATAAAATTGGCCAGGGTAATTTCTACTTGGCACGAGATAGTCCCGCGCACCTTCTGGTGTGGCTTTAGTAAGAACTGGTGTCTCTATATCTAAAAATCCATTTCCATCTAAAAATTTACGCACATATGAGGCCGTTTTAGCACGTTTAATTAAACGTGCCTGCATCTCTGGGCGTCGCAAATCGATATAGCGATGTTTTAAACGTACATCTTCACCAACTTTTTGATGTTCATCAATTTGAAAAGGAATTGTTTCTGAGGCATTCAAAATTTTAAGTTCGGTACCAATCACTTCTACCTGCCCACTAGCAAGATTAGAATTAGCCTGACCTTCTGGTCTTCTTTGCACTATACCTTTGGCAGAGACAACATATTCATGTCTAACCATATCTCCAAGTTCA
>JBLIDR010000166.1:0-5317 GCA_047632655.1 Francisellaceae bacterium
TTGATAAGTAGCTCCACCAACACGTCTGGACTTAACCTCTACCATGGGTCTTATATTCTGTAGCGCCTGTTCAAAAACTTCAACTTCAGATGAGTCTGATTTTTTAGACTTTATTTCATTGAAAGCGCCGTATACAATTTTTTCAGCCACTGATTTTTTGCCATCTTGCATAATTTGATTTACAAATTTAGCGACCACATCATTCTTATACTTAGGGTCTGGTAAGATCTTACGTTTTGGGACTTCTCTTCTTCTTGGCATACAATTACCTATTTTCTATATTAACAATACAATTTATTTTGGCCTCTTAGCTCCGTACTTGGATCTACCCTGTCTCCGATCTTTAACACCTGAAGTATCAAGCGTTCCACGAACGACGTGATACCTAACACCAGGTAAATCTTTTACACGACCACCGCGTATTAAAACAACACTGTGTTCCTGCAGATTATGGCCTTCGCCACCGATATAGCCAGTAACCTCGAAGCCACTAGTCAAACGCACACGAGCGACTTTACGCATTGCTGAATTAGGTTTTTTTGGTGTGGTTGTATATACACGAGTACAAACGCCTCTTCGCTGAGGACAAGCCTTAAGCGCCGGAACCTTTGATTTAGAAGGTTTGTCTTTTCGCGGTTTACGTACCAACTGATTTATTGTTGCCATTAATTAACTCCATCTTTTAAATAATGTATCTTACATGTAAAAGGACGAGGAATTATACACGTATTTACTTTATAATATCAAGTGCCATCGATGAATTATTACCTTTAATTATAAATCATCCATCATGTAATTCATATTTATCAAATTAGCAAAGATAGAAAAGCAAATAAACAAAAAATAGTAACGCTTAATAACATATTAAACTTTTCTATAAGGATAATATTTCGGCTCCCAAATAGTATTTCCTATCAATTCCCATATATCATCCTCACCATCAACAGTTGATAAGCCATCAAGAACTGATTGTCTAGCAACAGCAAATGCAACTTGCCTACTCACAGTATAAGCTTCATTTAATTCCGGCAAGAGCCCATCATCTTTTACCGGATAATTCGCCAAGGTACGACATGCAGCCCAAAGCATATTTTGATTTAAACTTTTAGACTTCAAAGCAACCACCCCTAGTCCAATTCCTGGAAAAACCAAAGCATTATTACACTGAGAAATACGATAAACTTTACCTTTAAAGCCCACCGCCTCAAAAGGACTGCCAGTAGCTATCAACGCTTTTCCATCAGTTAAACTAACTATATCAACAGGCTGGCGCTCACATTTTTCCGTAGGATTGGACAATGGGAAAATAATTGGACGCTCAAAAGTAGATGCCATTGAAGTTATAACATCATCAGTAAAAGCGCCCGCCATGCCTGAACAGCCAATTAACGTTGTTGGCTTTATTTTTTTTACCACTTCAATTAATGATATCTCCCCGTTACTCTGTTTACGCATTCGCTTCACACTAATATCATCTTTTACATAAGGTTTTTGAAAATCCAATGAGTCAACTAACTGTGTTAAAAGCCCGTGGCGATCAATACACCAAAACTTCTGATAAGCCTCCCTTTTACTTAAACCTTTTTTGACCATGACATTTACTATTTCATCAGCAATTCCAATGCCAGCGGTTCCAGAGCCATACACAACAATAGTTTGATCTACAAATTCAATGTTTGCTTTCTTACAAGCAGCTAATAAAGCCGCGACAGTAACAGCAGCAGTGCCCTGCATATCATCATTAAAACTACAGATATCATCTTTAAATCTAATTAAATTTTTACGCGCATTATCTCTACCAAAATCCTCCCAATGCAAAAATGCTTTTGGCATAGCTTCAGTAATCGCTTCAACAAATAGACTCAGCATTTCATCGTATTCAACACCAGAGACACGCTCATGCCTCCAACCAAGATAAAGAGGGTCTTCCAATAACACCTGATTATTGGTGCCCGCATCAAGAAAAACTGGCATATACCTACTTGGATTAATTCCAGCACATAGAGAATACACCATGAGCTTCGCAACTGGTATTTCAATACCACCCACCCCTTGGTCACCAATACCTAAAACACCTTCAGCGTCACTAGCAACAATAATATCAACATATGAATTGGTACGGTTAGCTATAATTTGTTTCATCTTATGACGCTCGGGATAAGCAATGTATAATCCTCTGGCACGGATATAATTATGACTATAATTCTTAACCGCTTCACCAACTGTTGGCGTATAAATAATTGGCAACATCTCACCCAAATTATCCCTAACCAGACGATAAAATAAAGTTTCATTAATATTAAGTAAATTAAGTAAATATTCATGCCTGAACATATCTGTTGAGCGCGAACAATATTGCTCATAGGCTCTAGCCTTTTGCTCCTCGATGGATTCAACCTGATAAGGTAGCTTACCAATCAAGCCAAAGTCATCGCGCTCTTTTCGAGTAAACGCAGTTCCTTTATTTAGCGGCGGAAGAGTTAAAATCTCTTTACCTGTTAGCGAGGTTTCAAACCATTCCTCACCGGTCTTCTCATCTCTTATGAATGCAAATTTTTTAGCTTTACCCTTTTCCATTATTTATTCCCCATTTTTATTTTTTACCGTATTTTTTTACCGCCTCCATTAGTATGGATACATTCTCAGGATCTATATCTGGAAATATACCATGCCCAAGATTAAATATGTGGCGATACCCTTCACCGTATGACGTCATTATATTTTCAACCGACCTCTCAATTAAACTTGCATTACCGTATAAAACAGCAGGATCTAAATTACCTTGCAGGGTCACTTTATTATCAACAGTTATTTTTGCCTCAGAAATATTTATTGACCAATCCAACCCTAAAGCATCAGCTCCAGAACAAACCATTTGCTTCAACCAAAAGCCACCACCTTTAGTAAACATAATAACTGGGATATCTTTATATTCAGACTTTATCTCAGAAATTATTTTTTTCATATAACTTAAAGAAAATAATTCATATGTCTCTGAAGTCAGCACGCCACCCCAGGTATCGAAAATCATTACAGCATCAACACCAGCTTTGATCTGTTCTTTTAGATATCTTATTGTTTCAGTCGTATTTCGCTCCAGCAAAGCATGCAGGATATCTGGAGACTGATACAACATTTTTCGAACATGCGTGAATTGTTTCGAACCACGACCCTCAACCATATATGTTGCTACCGTCCAAGGACTTCCGGCAAAACCAATTAAAGGAGTCGCGTCACCTAATTCATGTTTAACCAGCCTTATTGCTTCAAAAACATAACCCAGATTATCTTCTGTATCATACAATCTAATATTATTTACATCCGACATAGACCTAATGGTTTTGCTAAAAACAGGTCCCTCTCCTTCTTTAAATTGAAGACCTAAATCCATAGCATCGGGTATAGTCAATATATCAGAAAAAAGAATTGCTGCGTCGAAGTCATAACGCTTAATTGGCTGCAATGTTGCTTCACAGGCAAGTTCTGGAGATCTACAAAACTCCATAAAACTACCAACTTGAGATCTTATCTTCCTATATTCAGGTAAGTGCCTCCCAGCCTGGCGCATAACCCAGACAGGGGTGCGATCATGAGGCCTTCCATTTAATGCTTGTATAAATCTACTTTCTGTTAAACTCATTCAAATACCCTTTTATTGCTCTTTTCTGTACGGATCCAACATGCAACGAGGTTGCTCTTTAAACTTCTTATAAGACCATTCATATTGCGCTGGCGCAGTTAATATCACTGACTCAAAACATTTATTCATAGCATAAATGAATTTTTTCTCCATTGTGAATCCACTTTCAGATTGATACATATCAATATACTTCTGTAGCGGAATATAGTGGACATCAAACCCCTTCCCTATACCGTTTCTAATCCCGTATGTAACGTATACTTTTGGATCGCATTTTAAATACATTTTTGCTACAAGAGACATAGTAAAAGATGGTATGTTAAAAAATGGAGCATACACCCCAGCTTTCAAGCTTGGCACTTGATCAGCAAGAATAGCAACACACTTTTTATCTTTTAATGCTCTAAACATCATCATAACACCCTTAGTATTTGCCTCGGACATCACAGCTCCAGATCTAGATCTAGATTTTTCCACCAAAACATCAAATGCTTTAAACTCAGGCGAAGTATAAAGAGTATGCACCGGGAAATTATTAGAAACCTGCAGCCCCGCTGCCTCCCAGCAGCCAAAATGAGGTCCAATAAATAACACAGCAGAACCAGACCCGAAGTCTTTAATAGCTGCTTCCATACCATATACATGTTTAATATAAGAAAATACTTTATCAGGTGCCGCCATGAAGATTTTTGGCATTTCCAAGGCCGTAATAACAGTGTGCATTATAGAATTTCTAGTCAGATTTTTTTTCTGCTTAATTGATAAACCGGGGAAACTCTTATTTATATTCAACCTGGTTATTTCTTCAACTGAATTAGGCAAGACTGATAAAAAAAATCCAATTAACAAGCCAAAAAATTGAACAACACATAAAGGTAGAATAGAAAACACTTTAATCAAGGCAGCAAAAAATCTATTAAGATTCACATCAATTCACCATTTTTTTACTTGTAGTAATTATATGGTGTATTTCATTAACTGTCTTGAAATCATTAAAAAACCTGCGAATAAGGCAATGAAAACATATAAATCACTTTTGATCACGTTTACCCCCATAAAGCTTATAATTATTTTTTCCTGAATATTTAGCAGCATACATGGCCACATCAGCATTCTTAATTAGCTCCAAAACATCAGCACCACAAGAGGGGTAGCTAGCCACCCCAACACTTACACCTATCTTAAATTCTATATTTGGAGGTATCTGTATTGGCTCTTTGATGCACTCAACCACTTTCAATGAAAAATCATGTAATTTAGAAACATCATCTCCAAATTTAGGTAGTAAAATTGCAAATTCATCACCGCCAACCCTGGCAACGGTATCTTCCTCTCTGACAAGGTTAGACAACCTCGCAGCGACAACCTGAAGCGTCTCATCGCCAATCTGATGCCCATATCTATCATTAACTGGCTTAAAGTCATCTAAATCTAAAAATAAAACAACAACCATCCAATTATTTCTTTTCGCCTGAGCCAAAGCCCTTTCAACACGATCTTGAAATAGCATTCTATTTGGCAAAGTAGTCAAATCATCATGATAAGCCTTATGCTCTATATTTAGTTTGTGCTGGTACTCATCAGTAATATCACAAAAAGCATAGACACAATGAATAACATTCCTGTCAGTAATCACCTGTGTAGTCGTCATCGTAACAGGCATGTTTTGACCATTTA
>JBLIDR010000167.1:0-5310 GCA_047632655.1 Francisellaceae bacterium
TAAGGATAAAAAATAATATTTTTATCTTTTATTTGGTTATTGAAAAATGCGGAATATACCCGCATTTTTTATGGCATAATTTCAATAAAGAGGTGACTTAAATGCCTAGAGATTATTATGAAACCCTAGGGGTTCCTAAATCTGCTAGTGATGCGGAATTAAAAAAATCCTTTAGGCGTTTGGCGATGAAATATCATCCTGATCGCAATCCTGGTCCTGGAGGTGAAGAAAAATTTAAAGAAGTTAAAGAGGCTTATGAAGTTTTAAGTGATTCACAAAAACGCTCGGCTTATGATCAGTTTGGTCATGCTGGATTAGATCAGTCTATGGGTGGTGCTGGAGCAGGTGGTTTTGGCGATGCATTTGGCGATATCTTTGGTGACATTTTTGGTGGAGGTGGTCGTGGTGGGAGTAGTAGATCTCAACAAGAACAGCGTGGCTCTGATTTAAGGTATACCTTGGATATTAGTTTAGAAGAGGCGGTACATGGCGTTAGTAAAACAATTAAAATACCGACGCTGGTAGGTTGTAAGCCATGTCGTGGTAGTGGTGCTAAAGCAGGTAGTGGTAAAGCGACGTGTAAAACTTGTAATGGCGCTGGCGCGGTCAGAATGTCCCAAGGGTTTTTCTCGGTACAGCAAACTTGTCCAACGTGCCACGGTGCTGGGCAGGTGATAAAAGATCCTTGTCCCGGATGTTATGGTAAGGGGAGGGTTCAGCATACTAAAACTTTGTCAGTTAAGATTCCAGCAGGTGTTGATACTGATGATAGAATACGCCTCGCTAATGAGGGTGAGGCCGGTGAACATGGATCTCAGTCTGGAGATTTGTATGTTCAAGTTAGAGTAAGGGAGCATACAATTTTTACTCGTGATGGTAATAATCTTTATTGCGAAGTTCCAATTAATTTTGTCACAGCTTGCTTGGGTGGTAATTTGGATGTCCCGACAATTGGGGGGCAGGTCAAATTAAAAATACCAGCAGAGACTCAATCTGGTAAAATGTTTAGATTGAGAGGTAAAGGTGTTAAGCCTTTAAGAGGTGGTGTGATGGGAGATTTGATGTGTAAAATTGTAGTTGAAACTCCAGTACATCTTGATTCTCATCAAAAAGATTTATTGAATCAATTTGAAGAATCATTGAGTAAAAGTTCTCATAAACATAGCCCAAAATCAAAAGGATGGTTTGATAATGTTAAGTCATTTTTTGATGATATGCGTGGAACTTAATTCTAAATACATAAAATAATTTAAAATTAACTTGAATTTTTTTGGATCATCCGCATATATGATTCGAATAGCAAACAACTGTTATATTCACGCTTTTATAACTTAACAAAACTAGGAGACTAAACAATGAGTATTCGTCCATTACATGATCGTGTATTAGTTCGTCGTTCAGAAGAAGAAACAAAAACTGCTGGTGGTATTGTGCTTCCAGGAAGTGCCGCAGAAAAGCCTATGACAGGTGAAGTTACTGCTACTGGAAATGGTAGAATTCTAGCTGATGGTACTAAGTTAGTTCTAGATGTTAAAGCTGGTGATAAAGTAATTTTTGGTAAATATTCAGGTACTGAAGTTAAAGTTGATGGTGAAGAGCTTCTTATGATGAAAGAAGAAGATATATTTGCAGTAATAGATTGATATCACGCGAAATAAATTAAATTTGTTTAATTAATATTAAGAGGAAATTATTATGGCAGCTAAAGAAGTACTTTTTTCTGATGATGCTCGTTCACGCATGATTAAAGGGGTTAATACACTAGCTAATGCAGTCAAAGTTACATTAGGTCCAAAGGGACGAAATGTTGTTTTAGATAAATCATATGGTGCGCCAACAATAACAAAAGATGGCGTTTCTGTTGCTAAAGAGATCGAACTTAAAGATAAGTTTGAAAATATGGGCGCACAAATGGTTAAAGAGGTTGCCTCGCAAACATCTGATTTAGCTGGTGATGGTACAACTACTGCTACAGTTTTGGCTCAAGCTATCTTAACGGAAGGGTTGAAATCAGTTGCTGCTGGCATGAACCCAATGGATCTTAAACGCGGTCTTGATAAAGCGTCACAGGAAGTTGTTAAAGCATTGAAAAAAATGTCTGTTCCATGTGAGGATAAAATTGAGCAAGTTGCAACAATTTCTGCAAACTCAGATAAATCAATTGGTAAAATCATTTCTGACGCTATGAAAAAAGTTGGCTCAGAAGGTGTGATTACAGTAGAGGAAGGTAAAGGCTTTGAAGATGAGCTTGAAGTTGTTGAAGGTATGCAGTTTGATCGTGGATATTTATCACCATACTTTATTACCAACCAAGAGACTATGACAACAGATTTAGAAAACCCATACATTCTGGTTGTTGATAAAAAAATCACAAGCATTCGTGATTTAGTGCCAACGTTGGAGGCTGTCGCAAAATCTGGGAAATCACTGGTTTTGATTGCAGAAGATATTGAAGGTGAGGCATTAGCAACATTAGTTGTTAATAATATTCGTGGTATCGTTAAGGTGGTAGCTGTTAAATCTCCTGGCTTTGGTGATCGTCGTAAAGCAATGTTAGAAGATATTGCTATTTTGACTGGCGCTACAGTTATTTCTGAAGAGGTTGGATTAGACCTAGAGAAAGCTACAGTTGAGCATTTAGGTACAGCTAAACGTGTTCAAGTCACTAAAGAAAATACGACTGTTATCGATGGCGCCGGTGAGCATAAAAATATTGAATCTCGCGTATCTCAAATTAAAGCTCACATTGAAGAAGCTACTTCTGACTATGATAAAGAAAAACTGCAAGAGCGCTTAGCTAAATTGGCTGGTGGGGTCGCTGTTATTCGTGTTGGCGCTGTTACAGAAGTTGAAATGAAAGAGAAAAAAGATCGTGTGGATGATGCTCTTCATGCAACACGCGCCGCATCAGAGGAAGGAATTGTTGCTGGTGGTGGCGTGGCGTATATTCGTTCGCTTTCATCTCTTGACAAGTTAACTGGAGAAAATGAAGACCAAAATCATGGTATTGCTATTTTACGAAGAGCATTGCAGGCTCCTTTGCGTCAAATCGTTGCTAATGCGGGTGGTGAGCCATCAGTGGTGGTTAATAAAGTCGCTGAAGGGAAAGGAAATTTTGGTTTTAACGCAGCCAATGACACTTTTGCTGACATGATTGATATGGGCATTGTTGATCCTACTAAAGTTTCACGTGTAGCTCTACAGCATGCGGTTTCTGTTGCTGGACTAATGATTACAACCGAAGCTATGATAGGCGAAGTTCCTGAAGATAAAGCATCAGCTCCGGCAATGCCGGATATGGGTGGTATGGGTGGCATGGGTGGCATGGGCGGAATGATGTAATTTGCATCAAATTTGTTCCCTACCTATTTTATTTTATATTAGCCCTGTATTCAGGGCTTTTTTATGCTTGATTGTTTATTTTTATTTATGAGGTGATCAATGGATTATAAAGTGATTCGTAAATCTGGTTTAAAGCACATGTACCTGCGGGTCGATGATGATCTGGGTGTTATTGTCAAAGCTAATGAGTACATGTCACTTAAGAGAATTGATGAGTTTGTGAATCAGAAAGAAAAATGGATCCGTGTCCGATTGGCCCGTATTCAGGACAAATCTGAAAGAGAAGTTCTTGCTTCTGGTTGTACTTTGTTTTATATCGGAGAAGAATATAAGCTTGTATTATCCCTGGGAGATAGTAGTGAGAGTGTTATCTACGCTAAGGATAAAAAAATTATTGTTGAAACATCAAATCACCCTGACAGTAAAGAAATTAATGATTTGTTAGGTTATTTTTATAAACAAAAAGCAATTCATTTGGTTTCAGAGATTAATGCTCGCTGGTCTGAGGTTATGGGGTTGTACCCAAATAAAATATCTTTCAGGAAGGTCAAGACAAGGTGGGGCAGTTGTAATGTGAAAAATAATATTTCCTACAATATAGAACTAATTAAGCTGCCAATGGATTTGATTGATTATGTTGTCGTGCATGAGCTTTCACATATTGTTCATAAAAATCATTCACATCAGTTTTGGTCTTTCGTTGAGTTATATATTCCTGATTATTTGTTAAGGCGAAAAAAAATGCGTAAACTTGAGAAAAAAATTTTCTTCTGAGCAATAATATTTGCACAAATATATTCCATCATTTAGAATGTACATCAATCTAAAATATTGTATCAATATATGGTCACATCAAAATTAATACTCAAAACTGGTGAAGTTTTTGAAGGTCTCTCCCCTGATTGGATAGAAGGTCAAAATTTTGGTGAAATTGTTTTTAATACAGGAATGGTTGGTTATACAGAAGTAATGACTGATCCATCCTATAAAGGGCAAATAGTAGTATTTACTTATCCGTTGATTGGTAACTATGGTGTTGAGGGGAAAAGTCGTTGGGAATCAGAAAGAATTCATGTGTCTGGTATTGTTGTTTCAGAACTGGCTCCATTCTATGCTCGAAGTCAAAATGAATCTTCATTGGAGAGTTGGTGTGAGGAATATAATATACCGATTATCTCTAATATTGATACCAGAGCGCTAACTAAAGTTTTGCGTGATCATGGTGTTGTAGCTGGAGCTATTGTAGCTAATGACGAGCCTATTGATATATTTCCAAATATGGATCAATCACATTTTGTAGCTGATGTTACTATCAAGAATCCAGTTGAAACTGGTGATGGCGAGAAGCTATTAATCGTTGTTGATTGTGGAATTAAAGCCAATATTTTACGTTACTTGAGTTCATTTAATATTAAGATAAAACGCGTGCCATATGATTATGATTACAGTGATGAAGATTATGATGGTGTGTTCATTAGTAATGGTCCGGGTGATCCAATAGATTGCCCTAAAACAATTGATGTGCTAAAAAAATCAATGAAAAATAACCCGCAAAAACCAATTTTTGGTATTTGCCTGGGCTCACAAATTATGGGTCTAGCAGTTGGTGCTGAAACCTATAAAATGAAGTTTGGTCATCGAGCTCAGAACCATCCTTGTCTATTAGTTGGTACCGAACGTTGTTATCTAACTTCACAAAACCATGGTTATTCTATTAACGAAGATACATTGCCAAATGATTGGGATGTTATGTTTAGAAATTTAAATGACCAAACAGTTCAAGGTGTTAAGCATTCTGAATTGCCGTATTTTTCTGTTCAGTTTCACCCAGAATCAGGGCCGGGTCCAGTTGATACCGCTTGGTTATTCAATGACTTTGTTGAAATGCTATAAATATTAATGCATATATTGGATATTTAAGTTAAAGGTGTATATTATGACTCATATGTAAGGCTATTTCGTTTAGCC
>JBLIDR010000168.1:0-5292 GCA_047632655.1 Francisellaceae bacterium
ACTATTAATTAACACAATAGCATTAGATGTAAATGCGCCTGCAATAGCAAAAAAAGCCTTTTCTTTGTAAGTCCGCGACACCCAGAAATAATAAAGACATAAAACGACAGAAGGGGCGAGCGCTGCCGCCAAACCATTTGATTCAGGAGCATCCACAGTGCCAACGCCCTCCACACGGTCACCCGCATTACGCCCTACCTGATAAACTATAAAACTTGAAAACCATGCACCGTACAAATATCCCCAGATTGCATAATCGAGATGTTTTCGCTCATTAATCAGCATAAATGCAAGGATCATAATAATAAACAGTTTTGAATACGAATCCATCAATGCAGTATGGTGCCAAGGTGCAATAGCTTGGGTGTATACAAACCACACAATGATAAGTAAAAAAAGTTGCCACTTAAAAATGGGCACTTTATAAATCACATTACTCTTAACTTTTTTGTAATGAACCACCACCATACAAAACATAAATATAACGGTAATAAATGAATAAGGGAGGTCTGGCACCATATAACCCCACCAACGGTTTTGAGGGTATATAAAATAAACAGCTTGATACATAGCAAATGCAAATACCGGAGCTCGAGTGAAAGCGAATATGGCCCCCATAAATTGCGTGCTTAAAAACATTAATACTTGTAGCATGTATAACTAAACCAATTATATGTGGAGTGTACTTCTAACACTTTGATTAAACTCTATATACTATACAGGTAATGCATAAAATAAAGTCTTGATATGGTTTTTTAAATTTATATTGAAAGCTTTAATTCGCAATATGAAGCACTTTGTTCTGGGCATTGAACGATGTAGTATTTTTTAACCTAGTGCCTCATGGATTTATTAACTATGGAATTGAGAAAAAACAAAAAAAATTGGCGGTCACGATTCTTGATATTAATAGGCTGTTATTTTATCGCTCAAACGGGATTTTGCCAGTCGAAGGATAATGACAATGAGTCCCCTCATTTTTTACCAAAAGCAAATATTCAAAACCTGACGTATATAGGGGGCTTTCGCCTTCCTCTTACAGAATCTGGCGAATCGCGAATAGCGTATTCAGAAGGTACCTTTACACTAGCTTCTGAAAGAAACTCGTTTTTTATTGTTGGCCACGCGCATCATCAAGCCATAGCCGAGTTCTCACTCCCAAAAATCACCAAAACCGACGACCTAGACAAGATGTCTATGGCAAAAATAATCCAACCTTTTAGCAAGGTATTAACACGTTCAAAAACGGGTAATAAAGACGAACTTAATAGCATTACAGGGCTAGAATATATTCAAGGTCAAATGTGGCTAAACGCAGTAGAGCGTTACGACGCAAATGCTAACGCCAGAGCAACCAGTTTAGTCATTCGAGATGCGAGCAATTTGAAAAGCACCAATATTGATGGTTACTATTCCTTGAAGGGACGTGCACATGCTGCAGGTTGGGTCAGTGCAATCCCTCCAGAGTGGCAAAAAAGTCTAGGGGCTGAATATATAACTGGATACGCCAGTAATCCGTCCATAAATTCTCGCCTTAGCATTGGTCCAACGGCTTTTACTTTCTACCCCTTTAGTATCTTAGATAGTGAGACCAAAACCGGGTTTATACCCACAGAAGCATTAATGGATTTTTCGTTGAAGACCCCTCTTAACGCCGATAGATATAATGATTCCAGAAAGAACAATATATGGACTGAAGTATCAGCGGCTGTATATGGTTTTATTATTCCCGGAACTCAAACCTATTTTGTCATTGGCCGTTCAGGTGGACATAAAAGCGGAATAGGCTACAAAGCAACCCAAGATAATGGTAATTTATGTAGTGGACCATGCTCAAAAAAGCACAAGGATAACTACAATTATTATTGGATGTGGTCAGTAAATGATCTTGAACAAGTGCGGCAGGAACAGCGCCTTCCCCATGAACCAAAGCCATATGAGTATGGCTATTTTGATAAGGCACGTAAAAGTTGGCGTATCATCGGTGCAGACTATGATAAAGAAACGGGCTATGTATATGTTTTGTATGAATCTAAAGACCGAAAACAAAGCAAATATGAAGCTGCACCATTAATGCTGGTGTATAAAGTCAATATATGAATGGTTACTTGTAGCAAAAGGATATGCAATATTGAAAGTAAATAGTGAAACTTTAAGTAGCATTATAGTTTGTGTAGGCTTTTTGGTCATTTATTCGTTTATGATTTTTTGGGGCCTGCCCCAAAAGCTTGACCCAGATGAATACAATTTTGTATTTGCCGCAATGGAAATGTTTTCACCTCCCTATTTGCACCCTGGCTGGTTTGGAGCCCCCGCTTCTACATTAATAGATATACTAGCATTGTTGTATGGTTTAACGGCCGGGTTAGGCACCGCTATTGGGTACTACGATAATGTTCAAGAGTTTACTAACTTAATATGGCTAGGGGATGGCCAAATACAATATGCAATAGGGCGTTTTATCTCTGTTCTTTTTGCCACCTTGGCTTTATTTTTAATTTATAAAACAACCAGAAAGTTCACATCACCTTCTATCTCTATGTGCGCTGTAATTCTCTGCGGATTCTCTTATCAATTTGTATATTACAGTGCGTTAGTTCGTATGGATATGTTACAAATTTTTGGATTGCTAGCATGTGTATACTATTGCATAACGCTTTTAGAAAAGAAAAATATTAATTTTAAAGATAACCTAATCCTAGGGTTATTTTTTGCATTTAGTGTGTTCTCTAAATACCCAAGCATTACTTTTATTGTTCCTATCCTATACACATACCTTTCAGTTACAGGCAATTTCAAGGTCGCCACGGCAAAACTATTCGGTTTTGGTTGTGCCGTGATATTTTTTTCGTTTTTAATTTCCCCCTATTTTTTCATAGACTTTAGCGGCGTCCTAAGCGATATAATTAAAGAAGGACGAAGCGCTCATTTATCCGCAACATCATTAGGTTTTTGGGCATCTATGCTCCAGTACTATACGTTTTCACTTCAAGAGAGTTTTGGTTTTGCAGCCTTAATAGTGGGCTCAATTGGAGCCATTACTATTATCACTAATAAAAGTGGACATATCATTCTGCTTGGCCTGCTATCTTATTTGGTTTTCATTTCTTCGTTAAATTTATGGTGGGATCGTTGGATACTTCCAGCGATCCCATTTTTCGCCATATTGGTTGCAATAGGCCTGCACCATTGTTTGATAAACACTAAGTTCCGTTCCAAATCATGGCTAGTATTGTCAGTCATTGCTTTGTTAAGCATCCACAACATTACACTGTCGGCACAACTAATTAAAAACCGTATTCAGAACAACTTCACACAGGTAGTTTCGGAACAATGGATAGACGGTAACATACCTGCTGGTAGCAGTGTTTTAGTTGACACTTATGCCCCCCAAATTAAGGCAAGTCGATACTCGGTATATGAGCGCAATTGTCAATTAGGAATAATAGCGAGTAGCAAACTAGGTAATTCGATAAGACCACAAGCAAAAATGGCCATAAACGAATGCACAATAGAAAACGATAACAACACACAATTGAGTACCAATATATTTGAACATGCTATTGAAATGACAAAACCTGAATATTTTATTCGGGCAAATATCTATGAGCGTCATGTTAAAGACATTACATTGGGAAATAGTAACGCCACTAAATTAAGTGAATATGAGTACCTATTCAAAAAATATGACTTAATAAAATCATTCAAACCATCGGAGGTACTTCTTGGCACCCCAATATACATATATAAAAGAAGTTCACCAGGTGGAGCGTTATTAAAATCAAAGATTGATTGAAATTCAATCGAATATAAAAGCCTTACAAGAAAAGCAACCTAGTTCACCTGAAATGCTGAATAATATAACTAAACGACACATGTTTTTTTTCAGCAACGCAAGACTGTTGGGCAAACGTTACGGGAGTTTTATCATTACATATCATTTAAAATCATACAGGGTATTAGAGTGAATTTTTATACGAAATCATTTAAAACTAGGTGCCAGTTCATTCCATGTCAAAAATACGGCATTATTTGTAACTTAATATACATGGACAAGGCTAGTATAATTAAATGGTATTCTATAATTATGTATTTTCCGCATTGTTCTTTGCAAATGATAGCTGGCCCGATGAGGCTATAACAACAAATTTTGGAACGTATTACTTTAAGCACAGGTATCTTTGTAGAGATAATTGAAAGCAATCTAATTGATCCCTCAACTTCCGAGGACGTTTATATTCGCTTGAGTGGCTATACCGGATTTCAATACAATTTAGGGTGGGCAAGATGGACGTTATAAAATCGATAGATGCATTTTTATTAAAGGTCGGTAAGCAGGATCGTTTGGTCACCTTATTTTTTATAATGATGATAACCATCGCCACTTTTCTGAGATTTTATGGAATAGGTGATGCTTCATTATGGTTGGATGAAGTGCTTACTATTACTTTGTCTGATCTACCATTTTCAACACTTTGGATTAGTAACTATGATCCAACGCCGCCTCTTTATTATTCTTTGATGAAATTAACGCTGATATTTGGGGACAGTCATCTTCTATTACGAGCACCAAGTGCAATTTTTGGAATACTCACAGTAGTTGCTGTTTACTTTATGATGCGAGATATCTTTAACAAAAAAGCCGCTTTTGCGAGTGCGTTATTGTTGTCCTTTTCAATTGCTCAAATCGAATATTCACAAGAAGCTAGAGCATATGCCATGCTCACATTTTTTTGTTGTGGAATTGTTTGGTCAACATTAGGTATATTGATAAAAGATAATGATCAAAATGTAACAACAAAAAAATATTTCATTCTATATTTCATTTCAGCATCAATGTCTTTATATACCCACAATGTTGCAGTATTTTTCGTTTTTGCAGCCAATTTAAGTATGCTTTTTTACTTTTTTTTGAGTCGTAAAATAAATATTATGACTTGGTGGGTGACCGTTAATATTATTTTGCTCTTAGTCTGGCTACCATGGTTGGAAAACGTTATATCCGGAGTAAGTGGAGGGAACAATTTTAATTGGCTAAAGCATGTTTCACTTACGGATTTCTTAATTATAACATTCGATTTACATCGTTATTATCTGATTACAAAGTTCCAACCATTTCTTGATTATGCATTTATGGGAGTGCTTTTTTATGGCTTATTAAAGCTACGCAAAGATCCAAAAATTTTCATCTGTATTATTTCGTTCTTATTGTGTTCAACCTTCCTCTTGTGGTTAGTTGGTTATATCAAACCCATATTTATGAATCGCACTATAGTTCCAAGTGGAATCATT
>JBLIDR010000169.1:0-5286 GCA_047632655.1 Francisellaceae bacterium
TTAAGCGATCTTAAAACATACCCCGGCGCTAGAACAATCATTACCCAAAAAGAAATCAAAGAATCTGGCGCGACAGATATACAAGGTTTATTCAGAAGTGTTCCAGGCGTTAGAGTTGAAGACGAAACGGGTGGAACTGGTCTTTTACCTAACATATCAGTTAGAGGGTTAAACCCTCTACGCAGCGTAGATCTGCAAGTCTTAGCTAATGGCATACCATTGGCTTTGGGGCCATATAGCGCAACAGGATTATCCTTATTTCCAATAAGCCTAAACATGGTAGAAAAAATTGATATTGTGAGAGGTGGAGCCGCCATTCAATATGGGCCCAACAATGTTGGCGGTGTGGTTAATATCATCACAAAACCAATCCCATTAGAATATGAAACGGTCATCGGTGAAACCGTAACCTCTTCACCGACAGGTAAATTTCTATCCAGTAGTTATTTACGCACTGGTGGATATGCCAGTGATAACTTTGGCGCTCAATTTCAAGGTAACATTACACGCGGTAATGGTGACCGTGATCATAGTTACACAGAAATTGACAACTTTTTAGTTAACCTAGATTATTGGTTAACACCAAGAACTGAAATAACCTCTAGCTTGCAGTATTACCACGCAAATGCAGAATTACCTGGCGCACTTACGCCTGCTGAATATGATGATAATTGGCGTCAATCCAAAACACCATACAATCAGTATGAAGCTGACGCATATAGAGCATCATTAGTTCTCCAGCATGACTTTGAAGATCATAGTCAATTAACATGGACTAACTACTTTAACTACAGCGAACGGAATTTCTTCTTTCAAACGCCTATTAATGTCTTTGAAACCCCAAAAACCATTGACCAATCACCAAGAACCTATCAAGTTTTTGGTACTGAACCACAATATAATTTTATAATTGATAGCTATATCAAACAAAAGATTTTAGTCGGTGTTCGCTACATATATGAAGATATTTTTTATCCCGTATATAGTCAAGATATAGCGAGCGGAGTAACAACAACAAAAAGGCAATGGCAATCCAATACAAATGCGATTGCAACTTACGTTAGTGACACCTTTTACTTCTTCAATGATGCATTACAAGTCACTCCTGGAGCGCGCTTTGAATCTGTATATCAAAACTTTGATGATCAATTAGAGTCAACCAATAGCAAAACAAATAACATGAATGAGCTATTACCAGGCATAACTATCGGTTACACCCTTAACGAGTCTGTTTATCTATATACTAGCGCACAAAAATCTCTTTTACCCCCGCAAATGACTCAAGTGGCTAATAGTAACGGCACTAGCTTAACACCAGAGCTTGCATGGAATTATGAAATAGGCACAAGAAGTGCCATTACAGATTCGCTCCACACCACAATTACTCTTTTCAGAACTGATTTTGATAATAAAATTGAAAAAATAAACTCGTTAGATCTAGCTAATGTCGGCAAAAGTGTACAGCAAGGCGTTGAAACTCAATTTATCTATACACCTGATTTTTTGAAAAACCTAAGCCTTACATTTGGTTATACTTTTTTAGATGCAACAATCGTAGAAGGCCCTAACGCTGGTAATAGATTACCCTATACGTCAAAAAACCAATTCAGCTGGATAGCTAACTACGCCTACAAAACTTGGAATTATAATATCGCTGGTTATTATGTTGGTAGCTCATACAGCGATCCAGAAAATACAGCAGACGAATCTCTTGACGGCTCTCAAGGACCAATACCTGGTTATATATTATGGAACTTAGCAATATCGAAAAACTTTAAGCTCTCAGAAAAAACTGATTTACTTGCAAGCTTTGCTGTACACAACTTATTTAATGAAATGTATTACTTCAGAAACGTTGATGTTAGTGGCGGAATCACTCCTTCCCCTGGCAGACAATTAGTTTTTGATTTACAACTAAAATTCTAATGCTTGGAACTATAAAATGGAAAAGAAATTTGTTATTATTTCACATGTGCCAACCCAAGCTGTTGATGAAGGCTTCATACCTAAAGTCTTGAAAAAAAAATTATCAATTATCATACTCACTGATAAAGACACCTGCTATACACATTTGGTTCAAAAATATGCTGAAAAAGTAAAAATAATACATTGTGATGTTTATAATCCAACAAGTATTATCAATACGCTGAATGGTTACCAAATCTCACCTATCGCAATTTTTAGTAATAGTGATCATTTGCAAGCTTCAACCAGTATCGCTGCAGAGTTTTATCAATTACCAACAAAATCTTGGCAAGCGTCTCAAATTTCAAAAAATAAATCATTGATGCGCCAAATTTTACTTGAAAATAATCTATCCAACATTTGGCAATATACAGTTAGTAATTACAAAATGCTTAATGCGATTCTAGAAAAACTCACTTATCCTTTAATTGCTAAGCCTTGTCTGGGTGTTGCTAGTATTGGCGTTAAAAAGATAGAATCAGAGTTAGCGTTAATGACTTATTTAGAGTCATACTGGCAGAATAATAAAAATAATACTAACAGCCAAAGCTTTATCCTGCTGGAAAAATACATCGCAGGAACTATTTACAGCATGGAAACGATTGGCGCCAGAAATGACATACATATTCTTGGCGGGTTTAAAACACGCTTATCACAACCTCCTTATTTTATTGAGACTGGAGCACAATGGATTAATAATTTCCCACAAGAAATAAATGAACAAGTACTTCATAAACTAAGATTAATTGGCGTTAATTTTGGCAGTTGTCACACAGAATTTGTTATAAACAAAGAAACTAATAAAGTTGATATTATTGAAATTAACTATCGCTCCGCTGGAGATCAAAAAGAATTTATAATCAATAATATTTATGCAGATCATTATTTTGATACGATTATAGATCTTTATTTAGGTGAAAAAGATATTAAACTAAAGCCAAAATTTATGGCCGCAGAAATTGAATATTTACTGCCTACAGAAGTCGGTGTACTGACAAAAACACCGCAAGCTAATTTTAAATCTGACAACTTAATTATTTCTTCCTTTACTCCTCTTAAAGGTTCTGGTGATGAAATAAAGATTACTAATTCAAATAAAGATTATATTGGAATTTTATACTCAATCGGCCAAACCAAAAAGACAGCAGAAGCCATATTAAACAAAGAAAAATCAAAACTAGAGCTGGAATTTAACTATGTCTAACATCTCTTTATCCGAATGGCGCCATGCTAGAAAATATATTATCAAGCGTCTAATAGATACTTTTATTCGTGAACATATATCAATATTTTCTAAACAAGAAATATCGACGTCGAGCTTTGGCGACACCTGCCTAACTGTTAAATTTATAGATCTTAATATAAATGTAATGGTAAAAAAATCTAACTTTTTGCAGCACTATAAAACAAAATCTTCTTACTGGACATATGGTTCTAACAACAAGAAATATAGCAACATAATTTTTCTAATGCGCCGGTTGTATCATCATTATGGAATTATAGATCAAAGTGATTTAAAGCAGGCGGTAAATGAATATAAAATATCAGTCTTGCATCATGTCTATAAAGAAAATATCAAACCGATTCCTAGAACCCATTTTTTTGATTCAATGTCTTATTATGATTATCTAGCATCCTATGCTGATCATCCATTATATCCAACAGCCAGAGCAAAAGTTGGCTTTAGTCATAATGACCTAATAAAATATGCTCCAGAATATTCAAATATGTTCAAGCTGAATTGGATAGCAGTAAAATCAAATTTTTGTCAACTGATTGGGCTAAAACCAAGTTTGTGGCCAAAAGCGATTGATCTAGGTTTTGACCCTAACATCACGAATGAGTATGAGTTTATTCCAGTACACCCTTTTGCTAGAAAATATGTTGAAAATATTCTATTAACAGAGGGTATTAAACATATTGTAAGTGACACATCTTATCTTGAAGTGGTCCCAACCCTTTCAGTACGTACCGTTTCAGTTACATCTGATCCAAGCATACATATTAAATTACCTTTAAATATTCGCACCTTAAGCACTAAAAACATACGTACAATAAAACCAAGCACAATCAATGACGGATCATTCATTCAAGAATTACTACAAGATATTGTTGATAATGACTTAACGCTTAAAAAACGATTAATACTGAGCAATGAATCATGTGGCGGACATGTAAATGATTTACGTGAAGTGGCTTATATAATAAGACGCTACCCACAAGAATTAATCCAAAATGACAAATTAATTATTATCCCTGTTGCTGCATTGAGCGCGATAGAAAAAGGTTCAACGGTAATCAATAATTTAGTGAAAGATTATTTTGATGGTGACTTAAATGTCTTTTTGTCACAGTACATTAACTTAATGTTATCGGTGCACTTAAGATTAGTCTTGCATTATGGCATTGCACTAGAGGCAAACCAACAAAATACATTAGTTGTATTAAATACTAAAACTAAAGAATTAAAATTATTATTAAAAGATAATGACGCACCGCGAATCAATATAAACCAGCTATATAATTATTGTCCAAAATCAAAAAATATTATTAACAAACTTCAAGATAGAAGAATTATTGATAATGATCGGGATTCATTATACAAGATGTTTAACACTATAATTTGGCAACTAAATATTGCCTGTATCATAGAAAATTTAATTCATCAGGATAGAATATCACGAGAAAACAGTTACCAATTATTATGCGACAAACTGGAAACATGCCTAAAATATTTAAATATAGATCAATCAACTGAATCTATAATAATTGACTATTTATGCAAGAATAATACCTTAGATATTAAATATTTATATACTTCTGGTACATTCCTGCCTAAAAAAAATACCTCAGATGGAGACATTAATAAATTTTATGGTAGCAATGCCCCAAATTTTTTAAAGTCCTGTCAACGCTTACAAAAAAATTAAAAGACTTAAAATTAATGAGCAATAATTTCAAACCAACGCAACAGCATAATAAAACCATTTCTATTGTTTTAATGTGCCATTTCATTTCAGCAGCCTCTACGCTGGGTATTGCGCCATTTTTTAGTTTGATACTCAGCACTGGTTTCCAGAAAAATCCATCAATATTAGTTGGATTTATATATATATTACCGACTTTTCTGACTGCACTTTTTAGTCCTGTCTGGGGGAAAATAGCGGATAGAATAAATAAAAAATCTGCACTACTACGCGCGCAGTCAGGTTTAGCCCTAAGTTTTCTAGTTGCTGCATTTTCTAGAGATCATTTATGGCTTTTTATTTTATCATTATGCGCTCAAGGAATTTTGGGTGGAACTTTAGCCGCAGCTAATGC
>JBLIDR010000170.1:0-5246 GCA_047632655.1 Francisellaceae bacterium
CCATATTCGCTGGGTTCTATGAGGTTTTATAGTGAGCTGGAAGATGCTGCTAACACCACATCTCGTAGCAGTGTTTCCACCCCTAATGAGACGTCTAGCGGTTCACAGCCGATTCTGTTTAGTAAAGACCATTATTATAACGTTGATATCAATCTACAATTTGCCGGAGTCCTATCTAAATGAGCAGCACTGATTTTAATATACCAAAACCAATAAACCCGGAGCAAAAATCCAACAACAAAAAAGTGTTGATAATAAAAAGTTCAGGCATTGGCTTATTCTTAATACTGACCATCCTTCATTTGACAGTAGGTTTATCAAATATCCCTCACATGTTTGTAAGTAACGAAGATGAACTGAAAAATGAAGAAATGCTTAATAAGAGGCTGGCAACATTAAGTAATAAAGTAAGCTCTTCTGACATGCCAACACAAAATAATGATTCGTTACCTAAGATGCCTATTAGTCAAATAAGCAATCGCTATCAGGATGTCAGTGTCAACTCAAATAATACTTCAGAACCTTCAAAGCCCAGCAAAACTGACTCAAAATCTTTGGATGTCGTAAATAATGTTGCAGCCGCACCATTTGTTGTCGCACCTGATTATAAACGTGCGTTAGCTGTATTTATGATGCTTGATAAAGCAATTAATCCCGAGATTGAAAGCCAATGGATTAATTTAAAATTACAGGTCAACGCCGAACGAGAGAGGAATAGATTAGCTCAAATACAGTTACAAAGAGCGCAAGCAGAATCACAGAGTGCCAAACTTCAGGCAGAAACAATTAAGTTAATTAAAGAGGTGGAAAGTAATGGTTATGATGCATCCCAAGTAGCATCAAATGAAATTAGACATCCCAATGTAGAAGTTTTATCTGTCATGAATAACGGGACTAACATTAAAGCAGACGTGATTATAGACGGTGAGCTTTTCGAAGAAATTCAAATGGGAACTTCTACGGGCAATCTATATGTCAAATCCATTTCGATAGTTAAAAGATGTGTGATTTTTGAAGGGGTTAATTCCTCCAACCTAACCAAGTGCATGTGAGCCTATTATGTTAGAGCTAACCGATTCAATCGAATACTTTCATCCTGTTACGGATATAGGTGAATTTAACGACTATCAATTATCACTTCCTCACGAAGATAAGATCCGTCGGCTTTCTTCTTCATTAGGAATACACGCTCTTTTTTTTGATTCTGGCGTGTTATTAATTGATAACTTTTCACATAGTAATAATCTGGATAAAGTCTACGAACTAGTCACTTCTTTAACGAATCAAGATTTGTTTGTTCGTTCTGTTGGAATAGTCCCGGCAGAAGAATTGCGCAGACTAGTCGAGGTAAAATCATCAAGTGTCGGAAAGCGTGAAGAGAAAATTGAAGAAGCGCAGTCCATCCAACAATTCAGTAGGTTAATGTCTAGGGCAGTTGAGCTTAAATCTCAAGATGTATATATCACTTGTTCTAAGTCTTTAGATATTAGTTATGGACAATTCAAATGTGATGGAATCCTACAAAAAGAAACATTTCCTCTCAATAATTACTTATTTGGAATAAGTGTTTGTAGGGCTACTTATGATGGTGGCCAAAGCGCTGGCTCAACTATTGGTAGCTTTGACGAAAACTCTATGCAAGAGAAACAAATTAAACATACTGTTTATAGCAATAGTGGCGTTATACAGAGCAAGTTACAAATACGTTATATTAAAACCAAGACAAAACGAGCCGGTGAGGTACTGGTTAATATGCGGATTCAACAAGAAGCTTTTAGGCTCGATGAGCTTGGCCTTGATGACAATCTTTACCGTTTATTAAAAGAGAAAATAACACAATCTAAAGGTGGAATAATCACATCTGGTAGAACGGGTTCTGGTAAATCAACCACTATGTTTGCTGCCCTTTTAGAAAGACCAAGGGATCAAATGTCTTTTACCTTTGAAGATCCAATTGAAATTGAAGCGCCTGATGACTTTATTAACATTAAGCAAAACACTATGGATAAAGATACCAGCGTTCAGATGAAAGCAATTAATCGTATGAATCCTGATGCTGTGTTTGTACAAGAATTACGAGATTTAGAATCTGCATCATTTGCATTTTCAATGATGCTTTCTGGAATACCCGTATTGACTACGGTTCATGCTACTTCAGTAGTAGGTGTAATACGTCGCTTTATTAAACTGGGGGTTCATATTGATGACATCACTGCAGATAAAGTGCTTTCTTTAATTATGTCTCAAACACTGACGAGGTTGCTGTGCGACCATTGTAAAATTCCCTTTTCAGAAATGAAGTTGAGAGATCCTATTCGATATCAAGCAACTGTTGAAAAATCTAAAAGCATAAAAGTAAATACGAAAGAATCAATGTACTTTCGTAATAATTCGGGTTGTAAAAAATGTAACAGTAGTGGAACGGACGGTAGAAGACTAGTCATTGAGTACGTTGATATCACTGATAAAGACTTAGAATTCATTCGTCGGGAAGCATTTTCTGAATGGAAAACCCATTTAAATAATAATGGTTTTAATTCAATTGAAAGACAGATCGAAACATTATCCGGTAAAGGTAATGTTTGCGTTCAAGAAATGCTGGAATATTTCTAATGGAGCAATTAAATGTTTTTATTTTTTGGTACAAAAGGATTACCTTCTTTAAGTTATCCCACCAAATTGAATTTATTAGGCAGCTAGCTTCATATCTTGATGATGGTATTAATATTCAGGAAGCTCTTATGATGACTGCTGAATCGTATGAAGCGGTTTATGGTAGTAATCACGTAGCGGTAGAAATAGCCAATCGAATAAAAGAGTCAGCTGATAACTTAGAAGGTTACCAAGTTTATATAAAAAAATATTTTCATCCAGACATTGCCGTAGCCTTCGAGATTGTACAACTCAATACTCATGCCATGAGTGGTGTAAATGAAATTATCGATTTAGTTGAGTCCGAAAAGAAACTTAAATCGCAAAATATGAACGCCATTATGATGCCTCTGATCATCGCCTTAGTAGGATTAATTATCTTGACCGCTGTAGGAGGATTTGTCGTACCAATGTTCCAAGAAAGGGCGCAGGGAAAATTAACATCTCCAGAAATAAATCTAGCACTTGGGCTCTGGTCTTTCTTTACGTATACCTGGTTTATTTTTATTCCATTAATACTTTTTTGCGTTGCATTATACGGACGTGCCCAACGGGAAATGATAGGAACTATTAGAAATAAGCTGGACAACATATGGCCTTTTAAGATGCATCGTCAATATTGCGGAATTAGGTTACTTCGTATGATGGGAATTTTAAAGCAATCAGGATGTGGTGATGATGAAGCATATGACATTATAGAGTCCTATGCTGCTAATTATTTCTCACATTTCTTAAGGTATTATAAACACTCTTTTAAAATTGGTGAATCAAGATCTAAATATTTTGGGGTTGGACTACTTGATAAACTTCAAATGATACGACTACGTCGATATTTTAATGGTGTAGATGACGCTACGTTTTGTAAAGCTATAATTGAAATATCTAAAAAGTCTGAAATTGATATAGTACTCGCTTCACGAACGACCGTAGCCAGATATCAGCTATTTTTCATAATGTTTGGTATAACGCTTGGCGTTTTAGGTGTTGGTGTGGTGCTTGAAGGTGGTATGCAAATATTAGTTTAGAGCCTCATACGAATTAGCTCTTTTTTATTTGTGCGTAGGATAAAACCTCAATATACCTACCTCAATATACCTACCTCAGCATACGTATACTTTATTATACTTGATTATGGAACTTCATAACTGATTAAGATTGCCAATAATATATGCACCACATATACTCTTTATGCATACAAATTCTACAACTAAATAGGCATTGAAATGAATTCAGTTACACGAACAAAAAAGTCAAAAGGCGTATTGTCACTTGACTCAGCTTTTGCTATTGCAGTTATTATTTTTTTAACGACTTATGTAACAGCTAAAACTGAGCCATTGGCGTCAAAATCGAATGAACAATTAATTATTGACGGCATGACACAAATTATTGAGTCAGGCGAAAATTACAAAACCGGCACGACTGATGGCTATGCAACCATGACGATGACGGTGTTGGCTGCCGCAGGATATGTACCAGCTTCATTTGCTAACACTGGTGGCAGTCCAAACGGTGGCTCTTATACCATAGGAAGTGCAACCACTGGTGGATATGTATTAGCTTCGTCAGGTAATAGCACTGAATTGTGTACTCGTATTGCAGCAAAAATGAATCGATTTCTTACCGCGACTTGTACTACAGGCACTGTATCGGTGACTATTGGCGCCTAATGATTTAAAGACAATAAAAAAAAGCAGCTTAGCTGCTTTTTTTATTGTTTAGTTTCCAAATTCAAGATGCAAATCAGTATTAATAAATCACTTTTATCAGACGCTATCTTCTTTTAGGAATGTTCTTTGTCATATAGGTAATCCAAGCCGTGCTATCACTTTTGATGTCAATGGATTGGGTAATAAGAGCGGTCTAATGCTATAAGGTTTTCATGAAAATAATCAAATCAGTAAAAAAAGAGCAGGGCACTATTTTGATGGCTGGCACATTATTTGGAATGTTTGCGATGATATATCTTGGTGTAGCTTCAGCAATGACGAAACATAATAGAGAGAGCACAATTAATAAAACTAATGGAATTTATTTAAAAACAGAACGATTAACGAAGGCGTTAGAAAGGTATTATTTATCGAATTGCTTGATTGGTACTGTGGATATTAACACTCTTGTTGGAAACTATATTGACGCCAGGTATGTCACTTCAAGCTTTGGTGATTTCAATCTAAGCATTGAGAATAATAGCGGGGTAATACAGTCAAATGTCTCATTCACTTTTGCAGGTGAAAAAGAAAGAAGTTTATCACAAAAGACACTTATGTCTGGCGCTTCTGTGGCTGGAGAGGTGTTAACTATGTCTAAAATTATTACTGATCAAAGAAACCCTTTAGGTGAGTCTGTATCGTTAGTTTCCGGAAATAGTTCTGCTGCAGGCTGCTCATAACATTAATTCAATTTTACGAACAAAAAAATCAAAAGGCGTATTGTCACTTGACTCGGCCTTTGCTATTGCCGTTATTATTTTTTTAACGACTTACGTAACAGCCAAAACTGAGCCATTGGCGTCTAAAGCTGAAGAGCAGCTAATAATTGATGGGTTTTTACATATCATGGAAGGAACCGAAAATTATAAAGTGTCCTCGTCT
>JBLIDR010000171.1:0-5238 GCA_047632655.1 Francisellaceae bacterium
CTTTACGTGACGTTCAAAGCAAATTAAAAGATAAAGGCTATCCGTGGGAAATATCAAAGTCATTTGATGATAGCGCAACTATCACTAACATAGTTGACTATCAAGCAAAAAAACATGATTTGAACAATCTAAATTTAAAATGTTATCTAAATGATATTGAACGTCAAAATGGTAATACTAAAAATATGATTTTTAACATTGAAACATTATTACTTTACATCTCTTCAATTTGGGATTTTGAAGTAGGTGATTTAATTTACACTGGGACACCTGAGGGTGTTGGAGAAGTTAAAAAGAATGATATCCTTAAAATTTCAGGTGATTTTATTTCGCAAGAAAGCTGGGAAATAATCTAAATATTTAATTTTAAAAGAGATAAGTCGCCATAAATTGAACCAGACTTGATGGAGCAGCGCTTGATCTAGGTAAAGTTTGAAGCATTGCATATACACCTAAAAGCTGCAGACCTTTAATTTGTTTAACTTGATAGGTAACCACTAAGTCCCATTCAATCGTTTTTTCAACAGCAACTGTATCATAATAAGCCATACTTGGAGCAATAACTAAATCATTATTTAATAATATAATTGAGGGGGTAACCTTTACTGCATTTCCTGCTGATTTTTCAACCATACCTGCGATCCAGCTGGTTGTAAAAAGAGGATCATTTGCAATCTGGTAAGTATATGGAGAAACCAAACCACCTTGCTCATAACTATCATTTGGGCCAATTAAGGCGTTATAACCAATAGCTAGATTAAACTTTTTATGACTAAATATAAACTCAGCCCCAAGCAACTGGCTGTTAGGAGCACCATACCCACTGTCTTTAAGCGCATTACTTCCAGAGGCAAAGTCTCCTTGAGTAGCAGCCTGAATATTGACAGTTATTTCACTATCAGAATTTAGTTTAAATATATTTCCACTATCAAAATAAAGCATACTCGCATAATTAAAAAATATATAACCCCACAAATTCACATTTATATTTTTATCTGGAGAGTACTGTAGACCAACAGATACAGCTCCATCTGATGATTTAGAGCCAATATTTGGAGTACCAGTTCCAGAATTCAGACCTGGTGAGTACATTGTATTTTGTGAAAAACTTGTTTGTGATAAATATTGAAACCTATTCGTAGCAAGTGCTGTAATCAACAATGACGTAGATGCTTGAAAATTAGCAATAACACCTTGATATGTTGAAATTGCCGTCGCAGCTGGATTGAAAGATGTCAGCCATGGCGTTCTAATAAATAACCAACCTGCATTAGCTTGGAAAGTATTAGAAAAATCATATTGTAAAAAGGCTTGAGAAACTGCCAAGACACGATTCGAAGGTAAAAATATATTTTGCTCTGATTCAGGATATGGATTGATTTTATTTTCAAACCAAGGATTAATAAAGGTATAATTCCCACCGATTGAAAATCCTGCAATTTGGCCAGATTGAGCAAAAAGAGTTGCACCATAAGAATAGTAATTATTCGGCTGTGCATACTCATAACTAAATAAGCCAGCCAATGTATAGGTACCATCAGTAAACAGACCTAATAATGGATTTTCATTAGGTTTTTTTTTAACACCATCAGATCCAGCTTTAACATTTCTAACTTTATAGGATGGGAATTTATGAATATGCGTTAGATTTTTTTTATGTTCTTGGCGTTCTACAACCTCATTACCCCAAGGATCTTGTGAGAATTTAGAAATGTTATTCCCAGCAAAAGATATTGATAATGAAAGAAGAGTAAACGTAGATAATAATATTTTAGACATTGATTTCATCTTTACTAACTTATAGCCTATAACTTAGACGACTAAGATGATTTTTCCCATATCAATACTAAAAAAATTGAAAACAGGAATTATATGTTTGTAAAATTAAAATACTAATTTTGAAATATCTGCGACCATTTTAAACTGCTCTTGCAATCCACATAATACAGAAATTCTATTATTCCTAAGATTTTCTTCTTCAGCCATCACCATAACATTATCAAAAAAGTCACTAATATAATCACTTAAGCCTGTCAAGACATTCAATGCTGAAGAGTAGTCTCTATTATGAACTGCCTTCTCAACTAATTGCTTAGAGTCTCTCAAAGCCTTAAATAACTCAATTTCTGATTTTTCTACAAGTAAATTCTCTATAGTTTTGACATGAGTATCCAAAATATTTTTTGCTAATATATTTGAAACCCTTTTATTCGATTGAGCTAAACCTTTAGCTTCATCCTTGTTTTTAAAGCAGATAACTGCTTTAATTCTAAGATCAAAATCAGCAATTGATTCAGGATTAATTGTATTTACAGCATCAAAAACATCAAAATCAATACCAGATTCTTTATAAATCCCTTTTAAGCGTTCTTGCGAGAACTTATGCAATTGATTAACAGTATCTGGTAATATCTTCACCTGATAATTTGACTTCGCTTGTTTCAACAAATTAAGAAGACTAAGATCAATTTCTTTTTCTTTTAAAATTCTAAGTACGCCAATAATTGCACGTCTGAGAGCAAAAGGGTCTTTGTCACCAGTTGGTTTTTGCCCAATACCAAATATACCAACTAACGTATCAACTTTATCAGCCAGTGATAAACAGAGTCCAATTTTAGTTTTAGGTAATACATCACCTGAAAATCTTGGTAAATACTGCTCTATCATAGCTGTTGCAACAGCTTCATTTTCTTTTTGAGCCTTAGCATAATATGAGCCCATTAAGCCTTGGAGCTCAGGAAATTCAAAAACCATATCTGACATAAGGTCTGCCTTTGAAAGTGTTGCTGCTCTTTGTGCTAACTTAATATCAGCATCAATATTTTTTGCTATATATTGAGCTAAGCTTGAAACTCTAATGATTTTATCTTGAAGAGAACCTAACTCTTTCTGAAAAACAACACTCCCTAACCTCTCATTAAACTTTTCAAGAGGTATTTTAACATCTGAGTCATAAAAAAATGCTGCGTCTGAAAGCCTTGCTGTCATAACTTTTTGATTACCTTTAATGACTAGCCCAGTATCTTTTGATCTGATGTTACAGATTGTAATAAAAAAATTAACTAATTTCCCTTTCTCGTCCACAACTGGGAAACACTTCTGATGTGACTGCATTGCCATAATCAAAGACTCTTGAGGAACACGCAAAAAATCTTGATTAAATTCACAGCTTAGCGCTGTTGGGAATTCAACAATAGAAATGACCTCATCCAATAAGTCTTCATCAATTAAAACTTTATAGTTTTTATTTGATACGATCTGACCTAATTGCTCTCTTACTAGCTCTTTTCGCTCTTCTATATCAACCACAACTTTGCCAATTTCTTTTAAAGAATTAATGTATTCCTTAGAATTCTTGATGCATATACTCTCTGGTGCTTCAAAACGATGGCCATAAGTAAGGTTAGATGAACTCTTACCAAAAAGCTCAAAATCTATAACAGCATCACCTAAAACACATAATATCCAATGGACTGGACGTACAAAAGAATATACATGATTTGACCAACGCATTACTTTTTTTATAGGAAGCTTCTTAAGTGCAGTTTCGATAATTTTAGGTAATAACGTTGCTGTAAGGTTGCCTTTTTCTTCAACTAGAAAACTTAAGCGTTCACCTTTAGGGGTGTCTGTTTTGACTAAGCTCTCAAAAACTGTACCGCAAGATTTTGCAAAACCTAGTGCTGCATTAGATGGGATTCCATCTTTATCAAATGAAACTGCAATAGCAGGACCTAGCCTTTGAGTGCTTTTATCCGGTTGCTTTAAATCTAACTCTTCAATAATAAACGCCATACGTCTAGGTGAAGCATAATACTTAGCAAATTTAAAGCCTATATCTAACTGAAATAATTGTTCCTTAACAGAATTGAGTAAAGCTGAACTCATTTTATTTAAAGTCTTTGGAGGCAACTCTTCACAACCAATTTCAAATAATAAATCTTGTGCATCACTCATAACAAAAAAATCCAATAAAATGTCTATAAGCTATTTTACCGAGATTTTACAATTATAGAAGTAAGTTATCCTAAAGATATTAGGACTAGCTTGAAAAATACCTAAACTAATTATTAATCCAACAAATCCATATCTTTAGTTTCTTTCATTTTACCGACTACGAATAACAAAATAATGGATAATAAAGCAACATAAATAGCAGGAGCTAAAAAACTACCCGTCCCATCAACAAGCATTTGTGAAACATATAAAACAGTGCCGCCTAATGCGGCGTTACCAATGTTATAACCAAATGCAACACCGCTGTATCTTAAGTGCGTTGGAAAGGCTTCATTAATAGCCACAACAAAAGTTGCTGTACAAGCTGAAATCATTAGCATTAAAATACTATAAACAATAATAATACCGATTAAATTTCCCCAACTTAAAACAATATATGCTGGATAAATAAATAAACCAATTAATAATATGGAAGAAAATAATATTGGTTTACGTCCAATTTTATCTGATAAAGCACCCCACAAAGGTGCCGTATAGGCATAACAAACCGCTGCAATCACAGTAGCGATCATGGTAGTTGACTCTGCGAAACCTAAGGTTGTAACCATCATGTTTGGCAAGTAACTTGCTGCCATATAATATGCCACACCTAAATATCCAGCCAAAGCAAAGACCATAAACACAGCGCCTGGATATTGTTTAATTGCATCCCATACAGGTAATTTTGCAACCAGATGTTTCTGTTTAACTTTTTTAAAGTTCTCAGTCTCATCTACCATTAAAATAAGACCAACAGATATTATAGATAATAAAACGCCAATATAGTAAGGAATTCTCCAACCGTAATCTAGCATTTCTTGGTGCGATAAATTCAGGTTGCATAGCATAACCACAAAAGTTGCTAAGAGCACCCCATTACCAGAAATAAAAGTACCTATACTTGTAACAAAACCTCTTTTGTTTTTTGGCGCACTTTCAATTAGCATAGCTAATACACCATTGTACTCACCACCAATTGAGAAGCCTTGTAACAAACGAGAAAATAATAATAAAATAGGCGCAAATATCCCCCAAGATTGATATCCCGGTACAAATGCAATCATCAACAAAGATATCATCATTAAAATAACGGTAATAGTAAGAACTTTTTTACGGCCCCACATGTCCCCAAGATTACCAAAAACCAGACCACCCAAAGGGCGCATGAAATACCCCAAGGCAAATAAAGCATATGTTTCAAGTAAGTTTATGGAGCCATTACCTTCAGGAAAAAACAGGCCT
>JBLIDR010000172.1:0-5230 GCA_047632655.1 Francisellaceae bacterium
CTGGTTGAGTTCTTCAACTAGGTATTTGCTTTCTGGTTTTGATAATAGGGTAATATCATTAGTCATTGATGCTGATAAATCAAGAGAGGAAATTTCTGTTAATATTTGAACATAGTGGCTTAATATTCCCTGTATTGTTTCCTTAGCGAATAAACTCTTGCGATAATTAAACATAACGTTTAAGCCATCAGGGTTAGCTTCGCAATCTAAACTCAAGTTAAATTTACCATCTGTCTCTTCATTGTCTATCTCATGAATAAATTGCAATTCATTCTTATTTTCTATGGTTTCTCTTGCATCAACACAATCGAATACGACATCAAACAATGGGTTTCTCCCACCTTCAGAGCTTAATTTCAACTCATTGATTAAGTCTTCCATTTGGTACTCTTGGTTTGCAATAAAACCTAATACAGATTTTTGCACCTGATGTAGGTATGAGTGTATGCTTTGGGTTTTGTCTATTGAAAATGGCAAAGGTAAAGTATTAACAAACATGCCAACACTTTCTTGAAGCTCAGCCTGACTACGACCATTCACCAAGCAGCCGATTACCAATATATCTTGCCCACTATAACGATTCAATAGTAAAACATAAGCACTTAGGCATAGACTATATATTGATATTTGTTCTTGCGTAGCGATTTGACTTAAGCGATCAAGTACCTCGGTTGAAATATTTTCACTTAACGTATCACCATCAACTTTTTCTTTAGGGGTAATATCCATAGGTAAGTTTAAACTTTCAACTTCCAAATCATTAAATTGATTTAACCAATAGCTTTTATGCTTTTGGAATACATTAAGACCGCCTTCTTCACGCTGCCACACTGCATAATCAGTATAATCAACTTCTAATTCAGGTAAGCTTACACCAGAATATAGTTTTGATAAATCCTCCAACATTGGTTCAATTGAGCCACCATCAAAGATTATATGATGCAGGTCTAATAATAAATAATGCGTCTGACTATTAACTTTTAATAATTTCACTCTGAACAATACATCTTTCTCTAAATCAAATGGTTGAATAAATGATTCAAACTCAGAGTCAATTTCTTCTTTATTTATCTTTTCAAATTCTTTTTTAATTTCAATTTCTGACTTTATTGTTTGAACAATTTTTTCTCCTTTAAAGCCAAAATTTAAACGTAAACTTTGGTAACGTTTAATCAAATTATCTAACGCTAAACCTAAACGCTCTCTATCTAAATCTCCATCAATTCTTAATTTTAGTGGTATGTTATAAACAACATTCTCACCTAAGACTTGATCAGTGATAAACATACGCTCTTGGGCAAAGGAGACAGGATAATAATCCCTGGCTTTAACTTTCTTAATTATTTGTTGTACACCTGATGCTTTACTTAACTTTGCCAATGATTCAGGAGTTTTATGTTGGAATACATCTACTACACTTACTTCAAAATGCTGTTGTAATTTTGAGACCAGCTTAATCATTTTTAATGAATTACCACCAAGCTGAAAAAAGTTAGATTTCACACTGACTTCATCAATGCCCAGTATCTCACCAAATGCTTTACATATTAGTTTTTCTTCTTCTGTGCTTGGCGAAAAATAAACTTCCATTGATACAGTAAAATTAGGACTAGGCAATGCTTTTCGGTCGACTTTTTCATTTGGAGTTAATGAAAATTTAGTCAAATGAATAAAAAAATTGGGAACCATATATTCAGGAAGATTTTCCTGAAGCTTGGCTTTGATTATAGTTTTCTCTATCTCTTCTTTAGACTCATAATATCCACATAATACTTTATTGCCAGTATCATCATCTAAAGCTAAAACTATTGCGTCATTAATTTCAGGTATTTCTAATATACGGTTTTCTATTTCACCTAATTCTATTCTATACCCACTAATTTTAACTTGAAAGTCGATACGTCCTAGATATACAACCTCACCTGTATCTGTCCATTTGCACAAGTCTCCACTTTTGTATATTCTTCCATACGATTCATGCTCAATAAATCTTTCATTAGTTATTTCAATATTTTTATAATAACCCCTACCAACCTGATCCCCACCAATATATAGCTCTCCTGAAACACCAATTGGGCATATATTAAAATTCTCATCGAGTATATAAACCTTATTATTTGCTTGAACTTGCCCTAATGTAATTTCGGTGCTATTTTCCGTGGCTACTTCACCCATAAGTATTGCTACAGTGCATTCACTTGGGGAATATGCATTAATAACTTTGTAAGTTTGTTTCTTAAAATATTTTAATTGCTCCCCACCAATTGCCATGGCTACAAGGGATGCAGTTGTATTGGCCTCTTTCATATACAATTCACCAATTGGAGTTGGAAAAAATGTATGTGTTATTTTCTCAAGATGAAAATAGCTACTTAGTTTTGATATGTCCATTCTAATTTCTGACTGAATAATATGTACTGTCGCACCACAAACTAAAGGTGTAAAATTTGTTGCGATAGAAACATCAAAACTGAAACTTGCGTATGATGCAATCTGGCTATTATTTGTAATCCCCATTAATTCATTATAATAATATGCAAAGTTAATGAAATTCCTATGCTCTATCATTGAACCTTTAGGTAAACCTGTAGATCCTGAGGTTGTAATTATACCAAATAACCCTTTAGGTATTGCTTTAGATTTTAAATGGTAAATTTCATCACTATTAATTTTGTTCAAGAATGATTCAAAACAAATACTTTCACAATTAAAATTACCGTAAGCATCGATACTACTATCATCTACTAATATAATTTTTGAGTCAGATTCATCAGCTAGGTACTCCCTTCTATCTTTTGGTAGTGAAGGATCAATAAATATATAAGCACCACCAAGCTTTTGTATTGCCAAGGCAAATACAATAATAGACTCATTTCTATTAACACTTATTGGTATTATTTGCTCAGAATTTATAAAATATTTTTCAATTGATATAGCTACATAATTAATCAAATTTAATAGCTGATAATATGTATACTTTTTAGTGCCAGATATAACTGCAAAGTTTTCTGGATATTTAGCTGCGGCCGTTTCAAATAAATCTATAAAAGATTTATTTGAAGGGTAGCTTGATTTATTTGAGTTAAATTCATTTAATATTTTATGTTTTTCTGCCTTTGATAAAATTTCTAGGGTGCTAAGTTTGTTGTAAATATGGTTTATATTTGTGATGCCTTGAAGGATGTTAATATAATGAGTTAACATTTTTTGAATTGTTTCTTTTCTGAATAAACTAGTCCGGTAGTTAAACATTATATTTAAGCCATCTGGGCCTATTTCACAGTCTAAGCTTAGGTCGAACTTAGCCTCACCCTCTTCAGATTCAGGCTCGTGCTCATAAATAAATTGAAGCTCATCTTTATTTTTATGCACAACACTTTCAGATGCTTCAAGAAAATTAAAGACCACATCAAATAATGGATTACGCCCACCTTCTGAACTTAATTTTAATTCATCAATCAAGTCTTCCATTTGGTATTCTTGGTTGGCAATCAAACCTAAAACAGATTTCTGGACTTGGTGTAGATAACTATGTGAGCTTTGTTGTTGATCGATAGTGAAAGGCAGAGGTAAGGTATTCACAAACATACCTACGCTTTCTTGAAGTTCAGCTTTACTCCTACCGCTTACTGGACAACCTATGATTAACTGATTTTGATTACTATATCTATTAAGCAATAAGGCAAAAGCACTTAGGCATAATGAATATAAAGACAATTGCTCTTTGGCATTTAATTTTTGTAAATTATTTAAAAGTGTTTCAGATAGTTGCTTGATTAAGGTTTTTCCTTCTATCGCAATTTTATCTGTACGCTTAAAATCTAGAGGTAAGTTTAATTGATCTATGTCTATAGTTGAAAATTGATTAAGCCAATAGTTTTTATGCTCTTGAAATACTTCAAGACCACTGCCCTCACGTTGCCATACAGCATAGTCAGTATAATCAACTTCTAATGGAGTTAGATTTTCTCCAGCATATAGTCTGGATAGATCATTAAGAAATGGGTCTATTGATTCGCCATCAAAGATAATATGATGGAAGTCTAAAAACAAGTAATGTTCTTGTGGTTTAACCTCTAATAATTTAACTCTGAATAAGTTATCTTTCATAAGATTAAAGGGCTGCACAAATACAGAAAATTCAGATTCAATATTAGATTTTATAGTTTTATTACCCTCAAGATTAATATTATCATCACCTTGTATTGAGTCTGTTACAATTTGAACTATTTCAGAATTTTTATATTGGAATTTTGTTCTAAGACTACTGTACCTTTCTGATAGTTTAACGAAGGCTTGATGCAATCTGTTTACGTCTAAGTTACCCACTAATTTCAAATGAAACGGGATATTATATAAAACACTCACACCCGCTATTTGACTGGCAACATATAATCTTTCCTGAGCAAAAGACACAGGATAATATTCTCTAGGGTTAACTTTCTCAATTAGTTTTTGTGGGCCTGATGCTTTATTTAGATTAGCCAATGACTCTGGCGTTTTATGTTGGAATACATCAACCACACTCACTTCAAAATGCTGCTGTAATCTTGAAACGAGCTTAATCATTTTTAAGGAGTTACCACCTAACTGAAAGAAGTTAGACTTGACGCCTACTTCTTCAATGCCCAAGACTTCTGCAAAGGCTTCACAGATTAGCTTTTCTTCTTCTGTGCTGGGCGCAATATAAACTTCTCCTGATGATTTATCTGGCTTAGGTAGGCCTTTACGATCTATCTTACCATTCACGGTTAATGGAAATTCTACTAACCAAACAAAATAATCTGGAATCATGTAAGCCGCTAAATGCTCACTCATTTCATCTCTTATTATTTGTCCATCTATTTCTGATTTTGAGACATAATAGCCACATAGGTATTTTGCTTGGTTGTCATCTTCTAGCGCAACCACTAAGGCATTGTCTACGCTTTCTATATTGCTGAGTCTTGATTCGACTTCGCCGAGTTCTATTCTTATGCCTTTAATCTTAACTTGGAAATCATTACGTCCGCCATATTCAAGCAGTCCGTCTTGGTTCCATCTGCCTAAATCCCCGGTACGGTATATTCTTGCGTTTTGGTTTGCTTTCTTTTCTACTTCACTTTGGAATGGGTTAGCTAAAAATACTTCTTTGGTTAAATCATCTCGTTTGATATAACCTAAGGCTACGCCATCTCCACCCACACATATCTCTCCCATGACCCCTAATGGGCAGAGTCTTTGTTGGTTA
>JBLIDR010000173.1:0-5222 GCA_047632655.1 Francisellaceae bacterium
CACCTTTCATATTACCTAACAGCCCAACCCCTTTTTTACGCAAATTCCATAAGGCATTAATTTCTGATGATTGATTGGTATGGTAGTAAGCATTCAATAAATCATTAATAATCAATTGATCCAGTTTTAGCTTGATCTCTTCTTCTTGCTGAATAAGCCCCTCCGCTGTATCAGATATTATCTCTACCAGATTTATGGCCCCAGTTTTTTTATTATCTGGTTCGACAATCATATGCCTAACACTATTATAAATTTCATCTTCTTTAGCTAATGTTAAAATATTATCATCAACCGTTTCAACAGCTGCAGGATGATGATCAAGTAATGCTTTAGCTGAACGTAAAGCGCCTTCAAAAGTTGGATACTGCAAAGCAAATAATGATTTATATTTTGGTACATTAACCAAATTTAACTTTAACCCAACCACATAAACTAAAGTACCTTCTGAACCTGAAAGCAAGTAATTTATATTGAAGGTTTTATTTTTAGAATCAATAACTTTAGCTAAGTTGTAACCTGTCATGAAACGTGCAATCTTTGGAAACTGTTTATCTATCTCATCAAGATTATTTGATATGATACTATTTGTTGCGCGATAAATTTCTCCTTCTTTGTCTTGCTGATTTATTTTTTCTTCAAGATCTTTAAAGTTAATTTTTTTACTGGTAATCTCAGAGCCACAAACCGTGATAAAATCAATTTCTAATATATGCTGGCTAGTTTTGCCATAAATTCTAGACCCTTTACCGCAAGCGTCAGTATTAACCATGCCACCCAAAGTGGCTCTATTACTTGGTGATAAATTTGGGGCGAAAAATAATTTAGACTTTTGTATGTGTTCATTTAATTGATCTAGCACAACTGCAGGTTGAACTGTTATCCATTTTTCTTGTTGATTGAATTCTATTATATTATTCATAAATCTTGAGCAATCTATGATAATCCCAGCTGATAAAGACTGGCCATTTGTACCGGTACCGCCCCCTCTAGGTGAAAACTTTAAACATTTGAATTCATTAATGTTTCCTAGCTTAAATATCTTCAAGATATCTGATTTATTTTTTGGGTATAGCACTAACTCAGGGGTAACTTGGTAAATACTATTGTCAGTTGAGACGGAAACTAAAGAGCCTAAATCATCGTGTGCATCACCAAGAAATCCATTTGATTTTAATTGAGAAATAAATTTCTGTAACAAGTGAGATTGATTATTTTTGGGTAAGATAGGTAACATAGTGATTTTTAGCATTAACAATTTAATGAAAATATTATACATTATTATTGCGATGGATTAATAAAAAAATATATGAGGGAACGCCTTTATTATTATGTTGGAAATTAAATCAAACTATCGTATTGAATGCTCTTTTCATATTTGATGCTTATCAACCTGCATAAACTTACCAATATGCGTAACTAAAATTAATGCTGTCTTTCCAGGCTCAATTTTAAACTTCTCTCGTTCACCAGAAAGAACCAACTCATAATCCCCAGCAGTGAAAGTTTTTTCATACAACTGCACATCTTTCGGTAATAAAAGCCAGCTCCTTAAATCAGCTGCTGAAGTCGCTACACTATAAATAGATCCCACTATAAGTCCCGCAAGACCAGCATTACCTTTCTGGCGAGACATAGCGTATGTGACAGAGGATTTAAAAATTATTCTCACAACTTCACGAATGACAATGGCTGGATATTCCTCAGTTAGAGATTTCATGGCCATCAACTGTGTATTGACTAACAGCGACATTTTAGCTTTTGATATATTCTTACCATCTTTTTCTATTGATACATTTGATAGTAATGGATTAATATTATCAGATGAATAATATGGCAATGTGATATTTTGCACCCCTAAATAACCTAAAAATATGGGTAGATAAAATGCTTTTTTTGGTGAGACCAACCCTTGCTGGTAGATTACGACTAACCTACCCTGTCCTTTTTCATAAGGGGAATATCCTTTGAATCCAAGTTGGATCTGTTTGTATGTGTCAGCAACATAGGCATTATCTGGCAATAAGCGTGCTGCGCTTTTTATTGAAACAAACGCATCATTGTAATCCTTATTATACCCTTGATACAAAATGCTAGAGAGATAATAAGCAAAACCATTTTCATAGCTATTGGTTATCTTATCTGAATTAGAGACCATTTTTTTAAATTCTTTAGATTTAAGATATTCAACCCCATTATCACCTTCGTTTTTATCTTTATATTTTTCATCCATGGATTTCGTGGATTGCGTATTAATTTTCTTTTGTTGGGTTATCCATGCTTGAGCTAACGATAATTGACGAATCGAAACTAAAGCATTGCTCAGATCATTTTGGTTTAAATAGTTAATCGCTTGATATGAATATACAAATGTTTGCGCATAATCAGGCACAAGATAGGGTAAAACTTTATCATTTGTGGCAACTGCTTCAGTATTCTCAAATAAACTTTTAACTTGAATTACTGCTTGAAGCATCTGTTGGGCAAGCTGATTAATTACCGTCGCGTATATCTCTTGGCTCTTCTTAGGCTGAGAGTTAAACTGTGCCAAACGTGCAAGTTCTAGATCGTTCAATGTGCCTTTATCAACATCTCTGGTAAATTCAGCATCATAATTAATCGCTGCTTGTTTAGGATTATTATTAGAAATATCTGCTTTAGTTTGTGACATTTTTGACGGATAAGAAGACGAAAAAATAGCACACCCAGATAGAGAAACAATCAAAATCAAAAGATTAATTTTAATAATAAATTTAAACATGTAGCATAGATAAAGTTGGCAATATTGACAATAATAACAGAATCAAATTTAATGTCTTATTATTTCAGATAAATCACCTTTAAATTTAAATCTCTTTGACATTAAAGGTTTGCTGTCATTTGTTAGTTAACTTGATTAAAATACTTCCTTTATTCTATATCTGAAAACTACTATGTTTTTTTCACTATTAACTCTTTTCGCTGTACAGATTGTTGCCGTGTCATTGCCCGGACCAGATTTCTTAGTAGTGGTTAGAAGCACCTTAAAACATGGTAGAATGGCTGGATATCTTTGCTCATTGGGAATAACAACTGGAGTATTAATATATTGCTCTTTTGCAGTGTTTGGGCTGAGCTTAATTAGTGAGGACAATCACTGGGTGCTAAATTTGGTATCCGCTTTAGGAGCTTGTTTCTTGCTTTATATGAGTTACAAATGTTTTACTTCTAAAAGCCAAATCACCAAACAAGAAATGAAAGAAGAAGAGCGCAGTAGTAAAAAAACCGCTTGGCTTACTGGACTTGCGACCAACATTTCTAATCCAAAAGTGATCGTATTTTTTTTAAGTATTTTACCTTTATTTATGAAAGATTATCATAGCATTAGCTACCACATTGCCGTAATTCTTGTCATTATTGTTACTACCGCTTTATGGTTTTCTATGATTACCATACTTATTGGCCACAAAATGATTCGTAATTTCTTTTTAAATTACAGCCATGTACTTGAAAAAATATTTGGTGTGGTTCTCATTCTTTTTGCTATCGGACTACTCATTTCGATTTTTAATTAAAATGACAGCTAAAAAGAATAGTATTAAGCTGACTTGAATTAGTTTTCAAACTATCTCGAGGAGCAGCCAGATTGAGAATGACACTTAAAAATCAAAACAGTCTTAATTTTGCACATAAATATCATCTATATACATTTTTATCATAACTATAGTTTTTAAAAAGGATTTGCAGTAAATATAGTAAAAAATTTCTCCAAAACAATATTATTTGATAATATATATATATGAATTAGAACAATAGCCCAATTAATGGAACACTCTCTTAAGCCTTTGTTTAAAAATGCAGTCTTACAAACCATTATTGCATCAAAAATTAATGTTGTTCCACGCATCCCATCTAATACTGAGTTTGTGACATTGAGTGATGGTGATAAAATTGCATTAGAAATCTCTCAACATCCTGCTTGGGATATATCAAAACCAACCGTTATTTTAATTCATGGCTTGTGTGGTGATCATAACGCTTCATATATGAAAAGAATAACTGGTAAGCTTTTAAAAATGCCGCTTAGGGTTGTGCGTTGTAATTATAGAGATGCTGGTACCGGCAAAGGGTTAGCTAAATATATCACCCACGCCGGCTCAACGGGTGAAATATACGAGACATTGATCCATCTGAAACATAAAACACCCAACTCTAAATTCATTGTAATTGGATTTTCAATGGGAGGTAGTTTATTGATAAAACTATTGGGTGAAAAGCGGCCAAAAATTCAATCATTGGTTGAACTTGGGTTTAGTATATGCCCACCAACAGATTTAGACTCATGTGCCGAAATAATTGATTCACCAAAAAATAAGCTATTCAGGTCATATTTCGTCAATGATTTAATAAAAATGGTACAAGATAGACATATACTATTCCCAGAGCTCGGAGCAGCTCCAGTGCTTCATAAAAAAATAAAAATGCGAGACTTTGATGATTTTTATACTTCTGTTCAATGTGGATTTAAAGATGCCAATGACTACTATCAAAAGTCTAGTTCATTACAATTTCTTAAAAATATAGAAGCACCTTGCCATATTTTTGCTGCGAAAGATGATCCTGTCATTGATAATAGAAAACTCCTAGAGGCAAAGCTAACTCCTTCGACTAAATTATATATTTCAGATCATGGCGGCCACATGGGCTTTCTTGGTAGCCCATTTTCAATTACTGGTGTCAGGTGGATGGATTACATGTTGTTAAAACTAATCAATGCTACTATTTATCAATAATTTGAAACATTAAATTTTTTATTTATTACAACACATCTTGATCATTTATTTTTTCATTTCTGTCACTGCTTTCACAGTATATGGATGATGTATTATTTGATTTATAGACATAAGAAATTATTGGCGAGTCTAAATATAATCAATCGTCAATAACAAGCAAATCTTTAACTGATTTTATTGGCTGGATATTTTGATGCTAACATCACAAATCCCCCTGCAATACCGATATCTTTTAGAAACATTAACACATTAAGGTGATCAGAAAAATTGTGGCAAAACAACAATGTAGTAACAATAATATACCACGCCGTTATCAGGGCAACATAACGAACTCTCCAGCCAATAATTATTAATATTGACCCTGAAATTTCTACAATAGTGGACAAAAAAACAAATGGTTCCATCCATAATAGATTTCGAGATTCTAAAAATAAATAGGCGCCCTGTTCATCA
>JBLIDR010000174.1:0-5201 GCA_047632655.1 Francisellaceae bacterium
GGTGATGGCAAACAATTTTAAATATCTTCTTGATAAGTAATAAGAAAATAATAAGTTTTATTTTAGATTAATGTCAACCATGTTATTCAATTAAAAACTGCGAAATCGAGTTTATACTGTATCTAAATATCCAAGTTTTTGAGCCATTAGCCTTTAGCCTGATATACAAGCCATTACCATCAGCAATATCTTTCTGTTTTGAACTTTTGACAAGCTTTAAAGCCTTTATCTTAGCGTCTGAGAGAGCCACCTTGTATACCAACATGAAGATTTATATAAATAATTATAGCCAGTATACAAAAAAATATACAAGTTAAGTAAGGTTTATATGGTTTTATCTGGGACTACTTGGAACTATAGAATAGATATAAACGTTGATTTTAAAGGGATTAGAGAACTATCTGGAACGTTATAAAACTAGTAATTGGTGTCGAAGGCGGGACTCGAACCCGCACAGCCGTTGGCCACCACCCCCTCAAGGTGGCGTGTCTACCAGTTCCACCACTTCGACAAGAACTAGTTCAATTTTATTCAGATTGAGATTTAATTTGATCCAATGGACTATTAGATTTTGGAACTTCAGTTTTAGCACCTGAAGATATTATAGTACCAACACCTTTTGATTGATCTTTAATTTGATTTAGTGGACTGTTGTTATTTCCAGTCTGTGTAAATTTCTCACTAGACGATGGTACAGTATCAATATTATCTACAGGAGAGGTTTTACTGATCTGTTCTGGAACAGTTATAGTAGCTGGTCCAGGTAATGTGTTTGCATTAGAAACTTGCTCTTTCGACAAATAACCCAAAGTTAAGCTTGTTGCAAAAAATATAGCTGCAAAAAAACCTGTTAATTTCATTAAGAATGGAGCAGCACCACGACTACCAAAAACTGTTTTAGAGGCACCCCCACCAAAGGAGGCACCCATATCAGCACCCTTACCATGTTGTACAAGTACCAATCCTATAATTATAAGTGCGATTACAATATGAGCCGCTAAGAAAATATTTAACATTATCTAACTATCTGCCTGTGTTACAATTTGATTAAAATCATTCGGCTTTAGCGCTGCACCACCAATCAAACCACCGTCAACATCGGATAATTTGAATATTTCAGCAGCATTGCCCGAATTAACGCTACCACCATATATGATTCTGAGAACATTTTCAAGATTGGGGTTAATTTTTGACACTACTTTTCTAATTTTTTTATGCACTTCATTTACCTGTGCTGGTGTTGCAGCCAATCCAGTACCAATTGCCCAAACGGGTTCATAGGCAACAATAATATTATCTTGCAAAGATTTTGGAAGATAATTATAAACAGCTGAAAGTTGTTCTTGGATAACCCGATCAACCATTCCAGCCTCTCTTTCAGCTAATGATTCACCAACACATAAAACCGCTGTTAAACCAGAATCAAGCGCTTGTAATATTTTTTTTGTTACAATACTATCTGTCTCACCGAATAAAGACCTTCTTTCAGAATGTCCAACCAATACATAATCAACATTAATATTCTTTAACATTTCAGCTGAAACTTCACCTGTATATGCTCCATTATTATATTGACTTATATTCTGAGAACCCAGTTTAATACCAGAAGCAGAAACAATATCGTGAACATAACCTAAATATGGGAAAGGTACGCATAGCACAACATCGACATTAGGCTTCTTTGCTGAATATTCTTGTGATATTTTCTCACATAAATCTTTCGCTTGTGCAAATGAACCATTTGACTTCCAATTTGCCATCACAATTGGTTTTCTCATTTTGTTTCTCCTATGAAAATAACTTCTTAACCACATCAGCCAATATATTAGCATAATTCCTAGCATCTATTTTATTAATTGCTTCAACCATTACTCTTAACACCGGTTCGGTTCCAGAAGGTCTTAATAAAACTCTACCGGACTTAGCTAATAGATTTTCAATCTTTAAAATATCCGGTTTTAATTTATCCAAATCTGTTGGTTTGATTTTGTTTTTTACGGGAACATTAATCATAATCTGTGGAGTTTTTTTGACACCCTGCAACAATTTATTCAAACTCATTCCTGTTATAGATACAATCTCTAAAATTTTTAGTGAAGCTATAATTCCATCGCCAGTAGTATTTGCATCTAAACAAATGATATGTCCTGATGATTCACCACCTATCCGCCATTTTTTCTCTTTCAACAGCTCCATGACATAACGATCACCTACATTTGAGCGCACAAAAGGGATATTTTTCGATTCAAAACTTTTTTCAAGGCCAAAGTTTGTCATAAGAGTACCAACAACACCTCCATCAAGATGACCTTGCTGTTGGTGAAAATCTGCAATGATATATAATATATCATCACCATCAAGCACCTTACCTTCTGAGTTAATCAGCATAATTCGGTCGCCATCACCATCATATGCAATCCCAAAATCTGCAGTTTCATCTAACACTTTTTTCTGTAACGATTCTAAATGTACAGCACCAGACTTTAAGTTAATGTTCAAACCATTCGGTTCATGATTAATAAATATTGCATTCAAATTAAGGCTATTGAAAACTATTGGCGCAACAGTAGAAGTTGCACCATTCGCACAATCAACAACAACTTTAAGTTTACTATTAACTAATGCTTTATTAATTTTAGACAAACAAAAATCCGCATAACTATTGGATGCTTCAATATTTTGGTTAACTGTTCCTATATTTTCAGCAGAAACTATTTCCAGTTCTTTATCAATATATGACTCAATTAACTCTTCTTCACTATCAGATAATTTTTCAGCAGAACTAGAAAAAAATTTTATACCATTATCATAAAATGGGTTATGTGACGCGCTAATAATAATACCCATTGTTGCTTCATTTTTTTTAACCTGCTCAGCTATTCCTGGTGTAGGCAAAATCCCCAAGCTTACCACATCCACTCCAGCAGACGTTAAACCTGCAATTAAAGCAGCCTCTAACATATCTCCTGACTGACGAGAGTCTTTACCCACCATTGCTATATTTTTTTTACCTGGCTTAAATAAAGCCTTTCCCGCGGCCCAACCTAACTGCAATGCAAAATCGACTGTAATTGGAAATTTTCCAACTAAACCTCTAACACCGTCTGTTCCAAAATATTTTCTTGACAAATCAGTCCCCTAATTAAATTTTGAGATATTTCATATTCATCTGACAGTCAATATTATCTCAAATATAGACATGATGCGAGATGATCTTATGTGACAGATAATTTAAACTAAAAATAGCCTTTCTAAGTCTTAGAAAAATTCTGATATCTTAATTTTTTATCCCAAAAATATAAACGTAAAACAGCTAATAACTTAAAGCTAGCAACCACTAGTGTATAAAAAATTACTAGTATGAATAAAGAAAAATCATCATTTTGATTACTAGGCTGAAAATGAATATATGATAAAATTGGAAATATTATAACACCAGAAAGCGCTAACATTAATTTATATAGAAAAGCGATGATCGAGTATAGACCAGATGCATAAGAATAGTCTTTTTTTATTTCTAGCAAATCACCTAAAATTGCTGGCGGGATAGTTAAATCAGCACCCAAAGAAATCCCTGCGACAGAACATAAACCTAGATATTGCACATAATCACCAGGGTTTAAAAAAAATGCTAAAAAAGAAGTTATCATTATAAAGACAGTTGAGCCTAACCACGTCCTTCTCTTACCAATTTTAGAACTAATTAAATTTAATAACGGAATACTTAACATAGCAAATAAAAAATAACCTAGTAAAAATATACCTATGTAATCACCGCCCCCTATAAAGTCCCTTGCGTAAAAAACAAACAAAATTGCAACAATTGCATTACCGGTCGTACTAAAAAAGAAAATTTCATAAAGCGGTCGATACATTTTCCAATTGAGATTCAAATACGATCTAAATGACGGCAATACGGTTGTAGGTTCATCATGTAGTTTCTCTCTATTACGCTGATACCATAAAACAAAAACAATAACACAAACTATAGTCACAAGGGTCAAACAAATCGCCATTATTTGATAAGCAATTAAAATCTCATAGTACTTCATTAAAACTATAGGTAAGGTACAAGCAATGATCATTCCTAAAATGCTAAAACTCTCCCTGTATGAAGATATCCTTAACTTTTCATTTGTATCCTTACTCCAAACCCCGCCTATAGCTGAAAGGTTAATTAAAATTGAACTAAAGCCCAATGAGGCCAAGAACACACCTAAAACAAAACTTACTATAGGAGATAACAAAGGGAAGGAAATTAAAAAAAATCCTAATATTAATGAACATGCAGAAAAAATCACTACATAAAGACGAAGGTAATGCCATTTATCACAAACATACCCAATTATAAAATCTTGGACTGCATCTAACAAACGTAATACTACCAGTAAAATACCCATTAAAGTTAATGAAATACCATATTTTACAATAAAATAATCTGGAATATTGACATAAATTGGGATACCAGCAAAAGCTGCTGGAATGGCTAAAGCACTGTAGCCAAACAAAGAAAATTTAGAAAGTTTTTTTGCCATAATTGAGATCATGAAAAATCAAAATTCAAGTGATCCTCTTCTTCAAATAATCTTACACTGCCACCAGAAGATAAACGACCAAAAAGAATTTCTTCAGCCAAAGGTTTTTTAACTTGCTCTTGAATTAATCTAGACATTGGCCTTGCGCCCATTTTTGAGTCATATCCCTTTAAAGCCAACCAATCTTTGGCTTTATCATCAATTTCTAGAGAAACACCTTTAATATCAAGTTGGGCCTGAAGCTGTGTTAAAAATTTATCAACAACAGACTTAACATGGTCAGCAGTGAGTTTTTGAAATTGAATAATCGAATCTAAACGATTTCTAAATTCTGGTGTGAATATCCGTTTAAGAGCATCAATATTTGATGATGAACTATCTTGCTCAATAAATCCTAGAGAATTCTGTTCCGATTCAAATGCACCAGCATTAGTCGTCATGATTAAAATCACATGCCTAAAATCTACTTTACGCCCATTACTATCAGTTAAAGTCCCGTTATCCATAACCTGTAAAAGGATGTTAAAGACGTCAGGATGGGCTTTCTCAATCTCATCTAACAATACAACCGAATATGGATGTTTTGTCACCGCGTCAGTTAATAAACCACCGTCGTCATAACCAACATAGCCTGGAGGTGAACCAATCAAACGCGAAACAGTATGT
>JBLIDR010000175.1:0-5201 GCA_047632655.1 Francisellaceae bacterium
ATTGGGTTTGATATTGGTGATTGGAACTTATTTTATTGCTACTGCAGATATTGCTTGGCCTGGCTATGCCGCAATTTTTCCGGTTTTAGGTACTTATTTAATTATAATTGCCCAACGCGAAAATAGCTTTGTAACCCAAAACTATGTATTTCAAAAACTTGGCGCTTGGTCATATTCCATTTATCTATGGCATTGGCCGCTCGTTGTCTATATGAATACTTACCTTGAAGTGACTTTTCTTAATATAGGTATGCTAATAATTTTATCAATTATTTTAGGGATACTATCTTTCACATTTATAGAAAGAAAAGTTAAAGGAATATACGTATTTATATTGTTTCTGTCTGTTTTGATGGCATCTACAGCAATATATTTCAACAATGGGCATTTTGAAAGTAGAGATAAATCACAAGATGTAGGTAATATTTTTTTACACAAATACAAAAATTATGACATGGATCCTACAGGGCTATTTGAAAAATGTAATGCTTCAACTCAAATGCAACAAACGGGGCAACCGGAAGTTGAAGACATCTGTTTAAGCAATATCCCTGGTGGTATTTTTCTCTGGGGAGACTCTCATATGGGCGCATTATCAACTGGCTTAAGACATGAAGTATCAAGTGAAGTCCCATTTAGTCAATTAACGTCATCTGGTTGTCAGCCTTCATTTATTATACGAACTACCGGCTCGGGTCGTATGAGTAGAGGCTGTAATTATTCTAATGATATGGCGTATAAAGCAATACAAAAAGTCAAACCTAAAGTAGTCATTTTAGGTGCTGGTAGTAAACACGAAAAAATTGACTGGCAAAAAACCGTAGACAAACTGCTTGAGCTTGGGGTGGCAAAAGTTATTATAATAGGCCCATTCCCGCAATGGTTACCTTCATTACCCAACGCCTATGTTACGCGGCACATGGGCAAAGAATTTATGATTGATCGAAGTTTTGATAAGTCTCTAATAAAAAGTAATAATTATTTGATTGAACTTAACCAACAAAATCAAAATTTTATATTTTTGAATGTTTTGGAGCATCTCTGTGAAAACTCTAAAACAGATACACCTAATTGTAAGGTTAAAATTGAAGGTTCTTTACTAGCTTTTGACTATGGTCATTTAACTGTTGAGGGATCAAGGTTTGTAGCCAGAAACTATTTAATCCCATTATTAGATGAACAATAATTAGAAATAGCAGCCAATATCATCTGCGGTAAGAAAACCTTCATAAGCTAGCAATCCGATGAATGTGCATGCTGAGGATAAGCGAGAAGTTTTATAACGCTTGATTAAAGTAAATAAAGTTAAGCATTTAGAAAATTCATACGGTGTAAGCAAATCAATTGGATGGTTCGATTTGTCAGACACTCAAAATACAGAATGGAGTGTGGACACATGAAGCTCTATACAATAAACATCTGAAAAGAGTTTATTTGTATTAAATTGACCAGAACACCATGTAACCAGCATACTAATTCGAATGTTGATTTAAAACGATGTTACTTTATAAGGCTAATTTAATAATGCTAAATGATCACGATGTAACCTTCGTTATACAAGGGCTAGTTCTAGATACGACAAAAACAACCGTTTCATCAATTAGGAAAATATTTCCTGAAAGTTATATTATTTTATCAACTTGGATTGGTCAAGATACTGCTAGTATTTCCGTTGATAAGATAATTGAAAACGATGATGTAGGCGGAACGGTTACAAGATATAATAAGTATTCAAAACCTCATACGGTAAATGTTAATAGACAAATAGTGTCATCATTTAACGGATTGAAATCAGTTGATACAAAATATGCAGTAAAAATAAGGAGTGATAACGGATTAATAAGTCGAGGAATGTTGAAATACTTCAACGTTTTTGATGAACATAGAGATCCCAACTACACAATATTTAAACAAAGAATTGTCACATCTAATTATTTTGCTAAAGAATATATGAAAGGGCTCAACATTCCGTTCTATATTTCTGATTTTTTTCAGTTTGGAGAAACTAAAGATTTGATAGATTTATGGGATGTAGAACTATTTGATAACTATTTTTTTAATAACGGCCTTAATGGCAAGTTACAACATGAAAACGTTCCATTTCGTCAACACCATATTGAACAGAAGCTATGGCTAAAGTTTATTAATAAATATAGTCGGGTTGAGCTTAAGGATAAATTTGGTGATAGAGAACTGCGGAAATTATCATATAAATACATGCTTAATAATGTTGTGATTGTTGATGGGGATTTACTTGGTTTGTCTGTGCCCCAGCGTTTAGAGCAAGATGATGGATTTCCTTACGAGAATTTCACCTACTTACGTTGGCATTATTTATATAAGAAATATTTTTATATTTCAGAAGACATTTCAAAAAGAATTAAGTTTAAGTGGTTTATAGCGATGGTATATCGATTTTTTAGAAGAGGGTGGAAAAGTTATTTGAAAGGAGTATTTGATTCAATTAAGACATAAATTTTATGGATTGTTTACCTCCCAGTTTAAAGCATCTCTACAAATAACCTGCTGTATTAAATGAGGCAAAATGCAGATAATTTATTATCATTTAATACCCATTCAACGTTGAATGATTGGTAATAGTAATTATTGTGTTATTAGCATTTCCTGTTTGATGAATGAGTACCAGAGATAGCTAAAGTGTAACTTATAAAATAACGAGCATATTAGATGAAAAAACTTATTGTTGACCTAGATGGCACAATTACTCAAGCTGATACCAATGATTACATGAATGTGTCCCCTAATTTAGCGGTGATAGAGCAACTTTGCCATTATAAAAAAATGGGCTATTGTATCACTATCCATACAGCGAGGAACATGCGGACTTATGAAGGTAATGTAGGCAAAATCAATGTTCATACTTTACCGATCATTACCCAATGGTTAGAAAAACATCAAGTGCCCTTTGACGAACTCATTGTAGGAAAACCTTGGTGTGGCCACGATGGTTTTTATATCGATGACCGCTCTATTCGTCCATCTGAATTTACTTCTTTAACGACAGAACAAATAGAAGAACTCTTAGCAAAGGAAAAAATATGTTCTTAATTATGTCTGCTGCGTATATTAGCCAAGAATTAGAATCAGAGTTTGGAAAAATACCACCGTCGTTTTTGCCGCTAGGTAATAGACGCTTATTTCAACACCAGATTCAATCAATACCATCTGGTGAAAAGGTTTTTCTTAGCTTGCCTGAGAAATTTATGCCTGATAATCATGATTTAGACTGGCTAAATTCCCATAACGTGACGATTTTGAAAATCCCCGAAGGGTTGACACTAGGAGCGTCTTTAGTATCAACGTTAAATCTAGCTGAAGATGACCACAAGTCCTCACTGAGCATTCTTTTTGGAGATACCTTATTACCTGAGTTGCCTGTAGGTGAAAACATTATCTCCATTTCAAAGGTAGAGTTTAACTATCATTGGGCGATTGTTAATAAAAGTAATACTGACTGGTTAAATACCAGAGGCGGCAGCGAAGAATTAGACTTTAACAATGTTGTTTGTGGGTATTTTAATTTCGAACAACCCAAAAAATTACTAATCGCACTCACTATGGCGCACTGGGACTTTATTGAAAGTCTGAATTTCTATCACAAAGAATGTGGTTTGAATACTGTCCAAGAAGATAACTGGTTGGACTTCGGTCATTTAAATACTTATTATCGCTCTAAAGCAAAATTCACAACCCAAAGAGCTTTTAATAGTCTAGAAATAACGCCCCACTGGATCAGAAAATCAAGTAGCAACACACAAAAAATTATTGCAGAAGCAAATTGGTTTGAACAAATACCCGCTGACTTGAGAATTTACTTACCTCAATACCTTGGTTCAAAAATAGGAAATGATGGTGCTTCATATAAATTAGAATACCTTCACTTCACTGCATTAAATGAGCTGTTTGTATTTTCAGTATTACCCGAATTGGTTTGGCGAAAAATATTCGATAATTGTTTGTCGTTTATTAGGCAATGTCAATCTTATGAGGTTCAAGAAGGTAACAATTTCGTTGGTTTAAAATCTTTATTTTATGAAAAAACAATTTCCAGATTAAATCAATATTGTCAAAGTTATAATTGCCAAATGGATACAGTTTGGCAGTTTAATGGTGAGTTTAACGCTTCGTTTGATGACCTATTACTTTGTAGTAAAAAGTTTTTACCTATCGAGGGAAATTCAAGTAGTGTCATCCATGGTGACTTTTGCTTTAGTAACATCCTATATGATTTTAGAACCAATATTGTCAAAGCAATTGATCCGAGAGGCATTGATTTGAATGAAGATTTCACTATTTATGGTGATACACATTATGATGTTGCCAAACTTAGTCATTCAGTACTTGGTTTATATGATTGGATCATGGCTGGTTATTATAATGTGCAGATTAATCAGCACGATATACAATTCAAAATAGACACACCGGAGTCGATTAAAGGAATACAGCAATTATTCTTAACATTAATTAATGATAGATTTAAGTTAACATCGGATTCCTTATATGCGATGCAAATTCACTTGTTTTTATCCATGCTCCCTTTACATGCAGATGATAAGAAGCGACAACAAGCGTTAATGGCAAATGCGTTCAGGTTATATCAAATAATAAAAGAAGCCTAATTATGATAGTTATTCCTATGGCGGGGTTAAGTTCTCGCTTTTTTCGAGCTGGATATACAAAACCAAAATATATGCTTGAAGCTCATGGTAAATCACTTTTCGCCCATGCCGTGAGTAGTTTTTCAGCGTATTTTAAAACAGAAGAATTCTTATTCATTGTTCGAGATACACTAGGTACAATTAATTTTATTAACAAAGAGATTTCTGCCTTAAATATTCAAAAATCCCATATTTTTATTTTAGACCGTGAAACAAAAGGTCAAGCTGAAACTGTTTATCTTGGTCTTGAGTCATTACCAAAAAATGATGTTCCTATCACCATTTTTAATATTGATACTTTCAGACCTGAATTTCGTTATCCCGATAACATTAATAAATGGGATGGTTACTTAGAGGTATTTACAGGAGAAGGTGCTAATTGGTCATTTGCTAAACCAGTTAATTCTACTAGCACTAAAGTAATTGAGACGGCAGAGAAACGGGCGATTTCTAATTTATGTTGTACGGGGTTATATTACTTCAAAAACATCACACTTTTTAACAAAGCTTATAATGACTATA
>JBLIDR010000176.1:0-5201 GCA_047632655.1 Francisellaceae bacterium
CATGTGCAGGATGGTGATATTATGATTAAACATGCAGTTAAAATTCTAGGTGATATGTTTGACGAAACCAGTATACAATACGATTCTGATTTTTTTAAGTTTGATTTATTGTTGCCAATTGATGATAGGCCTTTTTATCATCGCATTGGGGCGTTGGCCTTGTGGTCGCAAGGTTTCCTAGCTGGAATAGGTTTAATGGGAATCTCTTTGGATTCTAGTTATTCTGCAGAAGTGAAAGAAGCTATTGCTGACCTAAGCAAAATTGCACGTTTACAATATGATGATGAGATGGATGGTGATGATGAAGATGAAGCAGCTTATACAGAGCTAGTCGAATACGCTAAAGTAGCCTCGTTATTACTTCATAGTGAATGTGAAATAGTTAAGAAGCAAAATGCCTAAATCTCAAACAACTGACATTACAATTGTAGGGGGCGGTATTGTTGGTTTAGCTCTTGCAAAAGCTATTTCGCTACTAGGTTATGATCTTATTTTAATTGAAGCTAGGGAAATTGATAGTCCTACGCTCACTGATTTAGATAATCGATCAACTGCCGTATCATACCCGACAGTTTCTTTTTTAGATTCATTGGGGATATGGAAAAACCTTCAAGATAAGGCTCAGCTGATCAATAAGATCCATGTTTCTGATAAAAGTAAATATGGTCAAACTACAATTGATGGTCTTAAAGATAATCTACCTTTCTTAGGTGCCGTCATTGAGATGCCTTATTTACATTCTGAATTAATCAAATCGATCGTGTCTTCAAAAGTGAAAGTTATCTCTCCAGCTAATGTTTTGGGTTTGGAAAAATTTGAGGAAGGGTACTTTCTTGAAGTTGAGTCAGATGAGGGTATAATCACGATAGAATCTAAGTTGATTATTGCTTGTGATGGTGCTAATTCTAAAATAAGAGAAAGCCTTGATTTACCAGTACTAAAAAAGAAATATGATCAAACTGCAATGGTTTTTAATGTTCAGTTGAAGCGCGGACATGAAGGTATAGCCTATGAGCGTTTCTATAATGACGGTGTTTTGGCGATGTTACCCTTAACAAACCATCGTTGTGGCTGCATTTGGACTATGAAGCCTGAAGATGCAGAGGAATTTAAAAGTCTTGAGAGCAAAAAAATCCTTCAACGAGTTCAAAAACATTTTGGTTATCGCTTAGGTAAAATGACTAAGATTGGCAAAGTTGGAATGTTTCCTTTGAGCTTGATTAGAGCAGAAAATTTATATTCAGATAACGTTCTTTTATTTGGTAATGCTGCACACTTTTTACATCCTGTCTCAGCACAAGGATTTAATTTAAGTGTTAGGGATATTGGAACCTTATATGATTTACTTGTTAAGTATGGTTTGGCTGACTGTAACAATCAATTGCTGCAAGAATATGAAAAATTCAGGCTGCATGATCAGAAGCGTACAGCAAGTATTACAAATGGTTTAGTTGATATTTTTGGCAATCAAGCGCTGCAATATATTTTTGGTCGTAATATAGGTTTACATTTACTTGAACGTTCAAATAGTAGTAAAAAATTAATGAATAAAATCATGATGGGTCGAGATGGGAAGCTATCTAGCCTGCATTTAAATAAGGTTGAATCATAATATGTTGGATAAATATGATGTATGCATTATTGGTGGAGGAATGGTTGGTTTGGCTTTAGCTAAAGGCCTTGCTGATAACTCTATTAATGTATGCTTGATTGAAGGTGGTAAACCCGAACATCAATGGGATTTAAATTCGCATGCACTTAAAGTTAGTGCTATTAATCGAAATTCAGAGTTGTTATTAAAAAAACTAAATGCTTGGCATAACATTGCAGCTGATTGCTGTTCACCTTACAAAAATATGCATGTTTGGGATGCTTCTGGTGATGGTAAAATTGACATGAATTGTATAGATGTCGGTGAAACTGAACTTGGCCATATTGTTGAAAATAGAGCAATCCTAAAAGCACTCTATGAGTCAGCATGTCAGTCTAATGGTCTTGACATTCTTATTGAAACTAAAGTTAGTGATATTAAGGGTGAGTCAGGCAATTGGCAGATTAAATTAAATGATGATAAATCGATTAAGGCAAAATTAATTGTTGGCGCTGACGGGGCAAACTCTTGGGTACGTAAAAAAATGGGCTTTAATCTCTCTGAAAAGGCATATAATCAAAATGCAATTGTTTGTGTAATTGAAACTGAATTTGAGCATCAAGATACAGCTTGGCAACGTTTTCTACCGACAGGACCATTGGCTTTTTTGCCTTTAAAAAACAAGTTTCACTGTTCGATTGTATGGTCTTGTGAGACAGATAAAGCAAATGCTTTGGTTAAGTTGGATGATAACGTGTTTTGCTCTGAATTGAATTCATCCATTGAAGGTGGGTTTGGCAAAATAAAACTATTAACAAAAAAAGTTCAATTTCCGTTAATTCAAAGACATGCGAAGTCATATTACCAAGCAGGAATTGTTTTGGTGGGCGATGCGGCTCATACTATTCATCCTCTCGCGGGGCAAGGTGTCAACCTTGGATTTAAGGATGTTTCAGCGTTAATAGATATTCTATCTTTGACTCATAAATCTAACAGGTTGATTGAACATGAAAGTACCTTGAGTAAATATGAAGAACGACGACGGCTTAATAATCAAATGACAATATTAAGTATGAAAATGTTTAAAGAATTTTTCTCAAATGAAATTCAACCGCTTAGTTCATTAAGAAATTTTGGTTTATCATCTGTTGATAAAATTAAACCATTAAAAAATATTTTTATTAACCAAGCCATGGGTTTGTAAGTTTAATGAATACAAATGATTTTGATTACGATCTTCCGCCAGAGTTAATTGCGCGTTACCCAACTGCTCAAAGAGATGGGTCAAGACTGTTGGTCTTAAATAAAGAAACTAGCCAGATTGAAGATCATTCTTTTCCAAATTTAATTGATTTTCTAAAGCCAGGAGATTTATTGATTTTTAATGACAGTAAAGTTATGTCAGCACGCCTCTATGGTAAGAAGGAGACTGGAGGGGCTGTTGAGTTGTTAATAGAGCGGATAGAATCAAAAGAATTTATCTTGGCTCATATCAGGTCAAACAAATCACCTAAAGTTGGCTCTAAAATTTATATTGAAACACTATGTTTAGAGGTTTGTTATAAGAGTGATACTTTATATCAGCTCAAATTATTAGAAGGTGATATATGGAAGGTCATGCAAAAATTTGGTCACGTTCCATTACCACCCTATATTAATCGTAATGATGAAAAATTAGATCTTGATCGTTATCAAACTGTATATTGTCAAGATTATGGTTCAGTTGCAGCACCTACGGCAGGCCTACACTTTACTAAAGAGATGATTTATAAAATAGAGCAAAAAGGTATTTCAACTGCATATTTAACTTTGCATGTTGGTTCGGGTACGTTTCAACCAGTTAAAGTCGATGATGTCACACAGCATAAAATGCATGAAGAATATATTGAGGTTTCTGAAAATGTTTGTCAGTTAATTCATCAAACAAAAAAGCAGGGTGGCCGGGTTGTTGCAGTTGGTACGACCACCGTTCGTTCTCTAGAAACATCTGGTTTAAGCGGGGTGGCAACGCCATTTTTTGGTCCAACTAATATTTTTCTTTATCCAGGTAAAAAATTTAATATTGTCGATGCAATAGTTACAAATTTTCATTTGCCTAAATCAACATTAATAATGCTTATTAGCGCTTTTTCTTCTAAATCATTAATTTTAAATGCCTATCAACATGCGATCGATAATCACTATCGGTTTTACAGCTATGGTGATAGTATGCTTATAGTTTGAATTGTAAGCGCTATAAGGTTTAAGGTATGAATAAAGTTGTTAAATTATCAAGCTTATTATTTTTATCAATAACTATTAATTTTGCATATGCTGAAGGAGCTATTACTTCTGCTCCAGCGCCAACTGTTTTTCTGTCTGGCAATAATCAAGAAATGTCATTGGCGCAGCAAATCAGCAAAACTATGCCAGCTGAAGATGTGGTTAATGCCCCGCCTCAGAATTTTTCAACTTCTGAAATCGGCAATCAAGTTACTGGTTTTGAACCTCAAATTGTATCTTATAATAATGCGATTAATACGGCATTTAAGAAATTTTCAACAGTTTTAGTAGCAGCTGATCCTGGTGATAAGGCCATAGCTTATATTGAATTCAAGCAAGCACAACAAACTAATCTGATGTTACAGCAGCAGAATAGATTGCTGAAAATAATGACAGAAATGAATGCTAATCTTGAAGTTATTATTTCTCAGAATAATCGTTTTTTTAAAGAAAATATGCAAAATAAATCTGCTAAATCTAAGGATGAATTAGATCCTGCTGAAAAATCATCGATGATGATTAGTAGATAGATTTTAATTTCTTTTTAATCTGGCATACATGGCGGTCAAAAAACAAATCATAATAAGAGTAACGCAAGTCCATATTGTGAATGAGCTAATTTTTGAAAATACGCTATAATAATTTTTTGCGCTTTCAATTAAGAAATTGCTCGCTGTGTTGACGGTGTTAACACTAGTCATTTGAGCAACTTCAGCAGCAACATAATTTGCAATTGCACCAGTTAATAACATATATACGCCAGCTAAAAACCCAACTTGTCCCGCAGGGTTTAAGCGAGTTATTTCGGCTAAGGCAACTGGATCTACGAATAGTTCCGCCACACCCATTATCAATAAGCCAGAAACAACCCAGATCATAGAAGCATGTCCATCTGTTATATATGCGATACGAGCTCCTTGAGCAATTAGGAAAAACCCAATACTGATTAAAATCATTCCGAAAGTTATTTTAACTAATGCTCTAGGGCTCAATCCCATTCTGGCTAACATTTTCCATAGAAGCGTAACAATTGCTCCACCAATTAAGATGGCAAAGGGGTTAATGGATTGGAATGACGCTGCTGGAATCATCCACCCGAAAAAATCTCGGTTAATATTACGTTCAATGAATAGACTAATTGAGCTGCCACCTTGTTGATCAAACACCCAAAATATTAAGCCGAATATCATAAATATACATATTGAGAATAAGCCTTTTTTTTCTGCGGGACTGATTTTGATAAACAGTCTAATTAAAAATAACAATGAGACAATTACACAAACTAATAAAATCCATCCTGCAAATAAATAATAAAGCACGGTTGTGAAGAATAAGGTGCTGATAGCTA
>JBLIDR010000177.1:0-5200 GCA_047632655.1 Francisellaceae bacterium
GTTTGAGATTTATTACATTATGAGATCGCATACATTACACAAACAAAAGTATGCTGAGAAGAATAAGCAATATCTAGTTATTTTTGTTGTGGTTTATTAATACTATAGGAGCGCATTAGGGGGATAAGTTTATATAAATTTAGTATTTAAGAAGTAAATTCTTGTCAGGTCATACAGATTATATGAACCTAGCTAAAGGTTTTATACTTTATTTTGATAGCCAACTAAGCCAGCACATATTTCCCTTATGATTTTAGTTTACTAGAAAATATTTATTTGGCGTTAATTTAAAATAACGACCAATCTTTTTTGATATTAAAAACGATAGCGCTAATCCAAGTTACAAATGTATACTTCCGAGGTAAAGGAGCGTTTCAAAGTGAAAAAGGGCATATTTTGGGGCTCAATTAGATCAAGACAAAATACAAAAAAACATGCTTGTATTAAGTCGACTTCATAATCGATTAATAAAACTACACTTGCCTATTAACCTGCTTTAACAAATTTGATTTTTTGTGTTGTGATAAAATAAATGAAAGATATTATATAGCGAGGAGGGGATAATAGTTTATAAATTCGAGAACTCGATTATCAGTTAAATTAGGTTTTTGGAGTAATAAGATCAATTTTTTTAAATGTTTATGTAAACTAAACAATTGATGTTGATTGTGTAAAATAGTATATTCTCCACTGATTTTAAAGATATTAAGGTAAAGGATGCACCAAAGTATTAAAGTATTTATTATTGGAATCATTCTATTTATTGTTGGTGGTTGCATATCTAAACCTACATCTCCTCTCTCAAAAATAACTAAACAGAAAGTGACTGTTAATATCGAAACTACAGATACTCAGTCTCCTCCTAAAAAGGCTGAATTTATTATCGATCAAATATCAGATCCTACGATTAAAAAAGCCAGTGTAGAATTTGAAACAATTACTTTGAAAAAATATTCTTTAGATTCACATCATTTATATGTTGCTAAATTAAGAGGAGGATTATTATTTGATTTTAATAAATCAGATATAACTTCTGTAGATAATGATGACATAAAAGCTTTTTCTAAGCTTTATAAACAGGGGCGATTAGGTGAACACTTATACGTCATCGGCCATACAGATTCAGTTGGGAGCTCAACCTACAATCAAAGTTTAAGTGCTCGAAGAGCATGGTTTATTGCATCATTACTAGTAAAGTCGGGTGTTAAAGCTTCAGCTATAAAGTTGGTTCCAGCTGGTGAAAGTCAGCCAATAGTCACTAATCGTACATTAAATGGTAGAACCCATAATCGTAGAGTTGAAATAATGTCAGCTAATAGTAGAGAACTGTTATCAAACTACTTTCGTCAGATAAAATGTCCTGATAATTCATGTGAAAAATTTGTATTACCTGTGATTGATATTATTAATAATGATGGCCGTGTCCTCTTGAAATATAATAAGAATCAAAATATTGCTACATTATCTCCAGAATTGAATGATTTAAGAAACCTTTCTAATTATGACGATACAAGAAATATTGATAAGCATCATACAAAGTCATTTTTTAATGATCATAATAGATTAAAAAAAATAAAAACGATACGAAGGCAAAGACTTAAAGTACCCATCACAATTAGAAACCTATTTACATTTGAAGCTGAAATTAGAAAACCTCTAATATTACCTTCAAAGTATTTGTACTCAGCTAAAAAAAATGGAGAGTAATTCTTGCAAGATTTAAAATTAACATTTGAGAAACTAATTAATGATTCCCCAATCGATGAAGCTAATCGACACCATGATAAAGATCATATAAGTCAGCTAGTTTCTGAAGAGTTAGCGGAAAGTTCTAATGGGGTTATCCATACAAATAAATCGTACAGAACACATAAAATAGAAGATGCCGCTATTCAAAATATTAAAGATAGTCTTGGCCGTTGGGTTCAACAACGAAACGATTGTGTATTGAAAGCGAAATCAAAAAAAGCTGATAATAAAAACTCAGAAACAGATATAAAGATCAAAAAACTAGTGGATGATAGAGAAGAACAAAAATCACAGGCACGTGATGAGTTCATGCGAGACAATAATTACTCAGATCTAAAGTCTGACTTTGAGCAAACAAAATTTAGGTTTGAAAGTATGAAAGGAGAAATGGGGGGGAAACCACCAGTTAAAGGAAAAAAGTTAATTTATATTTTATCAATTATGATGATAGGTTTTATAGAGTGGTTCATTAATTACAGTACTTTTAATATTAAATATCCATCTGGAATCGCTTTTGGGGCAACTGTATTAATTGCTTTATCTATTGCATTAGCTTCACACTTTCATGGTGCTTTATTAAAACAGAGAGTTTCTCTTTTTGCACCCCATAGAAAAAGTACTGATAAAAATCAGGTCCTAATAAAACAAAGCTTTTTTTCACTATTACTCATTATTAGTTTAGCCATTGTTACATATAATAGGTATGACCTTCTTATAGAGCAAGTGGTAGGTAGTGGAGGTGTTTCTTTACCTGGCGATGAGGCTGTTGAAATGTCGGTCTGGCCGGAATTACTTCCATTTATTATGATGAATGTTTTAGTTTGGATTGTCGGTGTTGCTATATCCTACTTCACGCATGATTCACAACCTGATTATCAGGAATCTATGACTGAATATGATAAAGCTAAATCTAAATATCATAAAGTAGACTCTTTATTAAAAAAAGAAGAAAGTCGCATTGCTGAGGAATTTGAAGTCAAGTTAAAAGCTTTGCGTAATTCTCAGTTACAATCTGTAGCAAATGGTAAGGAAATTGATACTTACCTAGATAGGCTGTTAGCAAAAGAGGTATCTATTTTGAAACAAGCTGTATTCGCAATTAATGATATGCTTGAAAGACATCAAGTGATGCTTATCACTTCACTAAGACAGTCTAAAATGGATGATGTAAAGGTAGGTATAAATTTACTTTCATTAGGAGAGTATCAAAATATAGATGTTTCTATTGATGATAATTATTTGCGAAATATTCTTTCAATGGAGACAATATAATGAATAAAATTATAATTATGGTGTTGGTACTAATTTCGACTCATGCCTATGCTGATGGTTTGTTGAGAACTACAGACCTTAAGAAATATTGTGGTCAGGATGGAATTGAGAGACAAACTGTTATTTATTTAGATCAAGGAATTATCGCTAAGAAAGATCCTAATTGGTATAAAGATATTTTGAATAAAACAAAGTTCTTGGCAGGAGAGCGAATTCAAGTTGTAACGATTAATGCCGGTGGTTCTACTGTAGAACAAGCTTGGGATAGCTGTTTTCCAAGTTATACTTCAAAAAAATATAATACAATTAAGGAAGAGGAAGGGTTAGGGAGTTTATTTACTGGTGGTATTGATGATAATCTAAAAAACGATAAGTCATCATTCTCTAAGTGGTTCAAACAAGCTTTGGCACACCCTCTTGCTGGCTCTAAGCATGATACGGCTCCAAATTTTTCAAGCCGAGGTTTTCCATCTAAAAAATTAGTCGAAGCACTTTATTATGATTCTAATAGAATGAACCTTAAGAATGGTATAACAAGAGTTATTATTTTTTCAGATATGATAGAGAAATCTGATTTAGTAGATCACGCAATATTTAAACCTTTAGAAAAAGCAAAGGAAATTTCTAAAAGATTTCCGATGTTTTTAAATCACGCGAGTATTTACGTTTACGGTATTAATTACACTAATAATAACACCGCACTGAATGAAAAAATGCAAGCCTTCTGGGAGCAATATTTATTATCCTCTGGAGCAAACATTGAACAGTATGGAACACAGTTAGTATTACCTAGAGTGGACAGTACGTTTGAAGCATATAGTTACACTGGAAGATTAACTCAGTCAGATGGTAAAAAATTAGCAACTAAAATACGTATTGCTTACACTCCTGATGGAGCGCTAATACATAGCTGGATAACTATTGGCGATTACTTTATGCCAATTAAAGGAACATTAAATTGTAGTGGCCAAGATTGTAAAGTAACAGCTACTATCACTAATTCAACTTTTGATGGGTTTGCGAAGAATGACATTTTACAGTTACAAGGTACTCATAAAGAGCTTAAAGGGAAAATTGGAGCCAAAGACGATTCAATTATCGATGAGCAAGGAAAAATTTATCGATTTGATGTTGAATACGTGCAGGATTTAAATTTAGCTTTATAGAATATTTACTTGTAAGAGACCCTGTAATAATATCTGTTACAGGGTCTCTTATAATATTATTTATTATCGATGGGCTAAAATTATATTTTTGGTCCATTGATTTATCTAGTGAGTATTTCAGTTTTTTGGGTGTTAACTTATATTTAAATTTGTGTAGAACTTTAACTTTTCATATAATAATTAACCCTGACGTAATATGAACTCTAATATCTAAAGCGTCTTTTTAGTAAATAATCCCTTATAAAACTGTTATAAGTAATATGTAGGGAAATATTCCTTCATTACAAGCTACTACCTTTTTCTAAAATGTAGTAGAACCAATCCCTAAAAGTGCCCTATAAATGTATGTGTTAAATCCTTAAGTTAATGACTTAGCAGCAGAACATCATTATGCTGGTTAAAGTAATTATCAAAGGCTCACTAATGCCACAAAGTTACCATGGACATTATAGAACGTTATCAATACTAATATCTCTAAAGTGTCAAAAGCAGACGTGAATTGCACGTCTAATTATATTTCTATGTGATTACTCAGCTTCTTAGATTAACTCTTGATTTATCTTTATCATTATTTAATAAACACACTTTTGCAGAGTTTAACCATGCAGGACAAGATTTAGTAATAAACTGGAACCCACACATGGGCCTATCTAAAAGTATCTATCCAGTGTAATTAGCTTCACTTTGCATGCGTCGATATAGATTTTAACGTTGGACATAATCAAAATTCCAAAATAAATTCTCATGTTGCCGCGAATTCTCAACTTAAGTGGCGGTGATCATTACCTCATGCACCAATTACAGTCATTCGCAATATTTCATGCACCACAGAAGTGCTTAATAACAGCTTTTATTTTAGTTTTTATTTTAACGTACTGAATTTTAGTGTTTTTAGTGCTTGGCATAACATTTGTATTGTTATGTACAAATCACAAATAAGGCTAAACAAAATGAAGATGGTTAACGCAATAATAAAACCTTTCAAACTGGACGATGTCAGAGAAGCTATTTCT
>JBLIDR010000178.1:0-5188 GCA_047632655.1 Francisellaceae bacterium
AGGTAACCGCTTAGTAATACCCTTAGCCTCAAACGCAGCAGAAAAACTTAAACATTTTCCTATATGTGCAAACTCTTCGTTATCAACTTGATAAGCGAATAAGGGACGTCCATCAGGGAATTGTATTTCTCGAGAGTCTAGGAATGCTGTAAGCCAATTTTTAGGCACCAACGAGTTAAAGCTCACCCGCCCTGCTAATATATTTTTAGTAACCATATAAAACTCCATTTTGGATTAAAACTAAATATTCTGGGCTTGAGCTGCGGCAAAAATCACAAACCGTCTTAACTTTTGAACACTTCACTACGTTGCTTCTACTGCCACAAATAAAGTCATTTTAGGATGAGTAGAATTAACTTAAGGTATTAAAGGACTGAAGTGCGCTTGCTACTTCTCATACAAAACTAATGGAAGGAATATAAAGTTCACTTGATTGATGAGGAGAGTTTGTATTGGAATAAACTTAAGACTAGGTCTTGAGACAAACCTAGATAACCACATTGATTTTTTAAATACATACATAAACACATACTTCCTTTTATGCACTCAACTGAGTTTGGTTGTTATAGATGTAAAAACCTCTGGCTTCACATTCGAGCTTTAGCTCTCTCCAGTTTTTTCCTCTGGAGTAGTTCGCAGCAATTGCTGCTGGCATTCTTTCTATCAGCACTTGGTGAACACCCAAGCGTTTAACATACTTTTTAAGAATTGCCTTTTCTTTGTTTTCTTCGGCTACCATCCCTGCATATAGAAAAATTAAAATAAATTCTACTTCGCTTGGGTCTAGATATCCTATTGAAGTTGCATTAATTTTTGCTACTACATCATTGTTTATAACATTTATCACTTGCTCAAAGATAGTTAAAAAATCGTTGTACAACATATAGCGTTTTTGGTCAGTGTATTTACCCAACAATTGAAATACCTCCACATCCCGAATCGCGTGGGCAACCGAACCTTGCACATGATAAATACACCAAGCGTCAAATTTTCCCTGTGAGAACACCACTTCACTGCCATCACGTAAGTGGGCAACGGGTCTTGCGTTTGCTAGGAAGTTGGCATTGATGGTAAACGACATAATGATCTCCAAAGATGAGTATTTAATTTGAGAACGCCATGCAAATCGCCTAGCTATTGGCCGCTAACTCGAAGTTTTCTGATAACTCAACGATGTCCGCTGGGAGTGATTTATTGTTTCCAATACGTAAGGCTTTCATTTGTTCAGCCCGTCGAATCAAATTTCCTGAACCAGTACTGAGCTTTTTCATGGCATCACCATAGGATTTATCTGCCCTTTGCAGATGTGTGCCAAGCTTATTCATGTCTTCAACAAATCCCACTAACTTGTCGTAGATAGCTCCGGCATTTTTGGCTATGTCCTGTGCATTCTGGTTTTGATACTCCACTCGCCACATATTGTTAATGGTTTTTAGTGCCACCATCAAATTAGTTGGGCTAACCAGCATGATATTCTTTTCAAGGGCAAGCTGAACTAAACCACTATCCTGTTCCATTGCAGCATTAAAAGCGGGCTCAACAGGAATAAACATCAAGACATAATCCAGCGTTTTAATACCGAGTAAGTCCTGATAACTTTTGCTGCTTAACCCGTTGATATGAGTTTTGATGGCGTTAATATGCTCTTTAAGGGCTTGCTGGCGGGAAGCGTCATCATCGGCATTGTAAAACCGCTCATAGGCCGTCAACGCCATCTTAGAATCAATCACCACATCTTTGTCCCCTGGCAGGTGAACAATCACATCAGGTTTGAAGGCAGCACCTTCACTATCTTTAAGGTGCATTTGCGTATCGTATTCATGGCCTTTACGCATCCTGTAATACCCGCTCAAGCACAACCTCACCCCAGGTGCCTTGTTTTTTGTTATCACCTTTTAGCGCTTTGGTTAAGGCATTGGCTTCTTTGCTCATATGCTCGTTTAATGCCTTAAGGCTGGTTACTTCTTGTTTAAGTGCGTGGCGCTCTTTGGCTTCAGCTGTGTACACGTCAGTTACTTGTTTACTGAAACTGCCAATTTGCTCTTTTAATGGGGTGAGTAACGCATCCAGTGACGTTTTATTCTGATCGCTGAATTCGCCGGTTTTTTCCTTAAAAATTTTGTTGGCGGTATTTTCAAACTGTGTGGTTAAACGTTGCTCAGAGCGCTCTAGCAGTTCGATTTTCTCCTGCAAGGATTTTTGTGCTTCTTGGTCTGTAGCTAACTGGGTTTTAAGCTCGCTAAGTAATTCATCTTTACTAATCAATAGTTGCTTGATCGCTGTCAGCTCATTGCGCAGCTCGCCCATTTGATTCAGTTTTTCTGTTAATTCAGCGTTGCGACTACTCAAACTACTCACATTTTCTTGGTTTAAATTCTTTTGTTGCTTCTCAATGTCAATATCCGTTTTCAACTGAGAAATAATAAGCGATTTTTCATCTACTTGAGCATTTAGCCCACAATTAACCGATTTTAGTGTGCTAAGTTCTTCACCTGATTTCGCAAAGTGCAATTGAAGTTCTTCAGCTTTTTGTTCAAAAGCTTGAAAATACACCAAGGTCGAATCTTTAGCGGCAATATTCGATTTGAGAACAGAGTTTTCATCTTTTTGCTGAAACAATTGTGTTGTCAGTTCATTATTTACATTCGAAAACTTGTCGAGTTCGATGGCATTTGTAATACGATTTTTGTGGCGAGTAAAAATTATTGCAGCCAGAATTGCAGCAACAGTGAAAAAAGTAAAAGCAATAGTTAGAAGTGTTATGTCAGTCATGTGGTCACCTACAGTAAAAGTTAATTTCACTGTCACAATGCCAAAATCAGACCAATTTAAAATACCAATAAAAACAGTCTGTTAGAAAGATAACCGCCAACAAAATATAATAATTATTACCTGTTAGTAAATATTATTACGACAACTACTTTAGGTGTTCCTCTAGATGACTGATTGGTATTATTACTTTTGTCTCTCAATATAGGCAAATAATGTTTCTATCATTGAAATAAGCTCACTTTTATCCAAATTGCTATTGAAGCTTTCAAAACGACGACTGGTCACTTTAATATCTAGTAAGGCATAAAGCATGGCCCAATACTCTCTTCTGGTTAACGCTTTCTTATAATTAAAAAACTCATCACAGCTAGCGATTGCCCTAGTAGATGGCTGGTATTGCCCTGTTTTTAAAGCATAAATTTTTTGCAAAAATACGTTTAGAATATCCACTTCTACTTCATCTAAAAGACTAAAATCCCCATTAAATTGCCCATAAAACATATTCTTTGCTTCGGCGGAAGATAAAGCGGGTTTAAACTGGCCTTTCACAACAGGAGTCTGCTCGGGACAACTTGTTTGATTCTTTACAACTTGTTTGTTCAAACGTTCATTTTCCGTTTTAATTTTTGAGCTTTCTTCCTCAAGCAGGCTAATTGTTCGCTGTAAAGCCATTACTTTATTTCTCAATAACCTAACTTGATCTTCCATTTCCTTATTTTTCCAAAACATAAATATTTTTTACCTATTGAGATTTGAAATAAAATTTCAGATTAGAATTTATCGATATTGGTAGTGGTTATTATTCGCTTTAAATCAAATGGAGATGAGTTAACTTTGTATTGAGATAAAATAGCATCTAGGTCACGATGAGTTTTTAAGCTCCATTCTGATTGTTGCTTATCATCTTTATCAGCTCCGGCGGCACTTACTAAACCACTTTGATTGGTAATAAAATATCTATCATGCATCTTAAGTTCACCATCACGTACACACCAAGCATTAATAGTAAAAGTATGAGGGAATTGCTCAGTCATTCTAACAAGCACTTTCTGCCACTGATTAAGTACATAATCAGTATGTTTTTGGTCATCATATTTGCAGTTTATAATTATTGAACCTTTTCCAAGCTCACCTCTTCTTTCCATAAAACATTTAGCGACAACTGTTAATGTTTCTTCATAGCGTGAGGAGCTTAAATAAAAGTAAGGATCTATAATCGTGAGTTTTTTACTATACGATAAAAAAGGGAGTAAAATTTTGTTTAGATTTTCAATAGATTTAACGTAATGCTGGCTACCTGGCATGCCAAACTCTTGAGAAATATTTAAATCTTCAAGCTCTTCAAGTGTTAGAACCTCATTGTTATATGCTTTAGTGGTTATAATTTTATAAAAATGTCTTAAAACATCTAAACTCTCAGCTAACTTATACCAAGAATCTTCACTGTCCAACATAATATCTTGAGATTTAGGATGCCTAACAATCCTATCTCTATCTTTTAAAGTTGAAATGACATTAAATAATCTATCTTTAATTTTAGGCTCTAAAACTCTAATATTTTCCAGAACCGTTTTAGTCCAATCTTTACTGTTAAGACTTACGATATAGCCGCTTTCCGTAATAGCGTCTAATAGGTTTTTTATATCTTTCCAGTTAGATAAATCTAAATGCTCATTATCAAAAACTTGGGGGGTTATACATACTTCTTTTAACATTAGCTGAAACGCTCCTTGTAACCCTCTTCAAAGAAACCATTAGGCCAAGGATCTAGCAAGTTACCTTCTTCGTCTAATTCAAGCTCATTGAGGTAAGTGAACTCAACATTATTATCAACATACAACAAACAAACATCATCAGGTGTTAAGGCCAATGGGTCACCTTCTTTCAAAATACCATCAGCGGTTTGCCTCATACGTTTCATAAATCTTAAAAGCATGTGTTCACTATGAGACTCAATAACAAATTCATTTTCATTTTCATTTTTACTTTTGATAAATTCATCCGCTATTTCACATTGTGCTCCTGGATGTAAATGCAACTCTGGTTGCTCTATAAATATTTTAGCTTTCTTATACACATTACAAGACACTAAAACAGGCAATACTTGAGATATACCCAACCCCATTTCACGTGGAGTAACCTCAATATTATTGAATGTATCAATAAAAATAAGCGATTTAGTCACTTTAGGTTTCAATAGAAATAGTCTTCTCAACCAATTATGATTTTCAATCGTATCAATTTTAATATGATAATTTGATTTCATCTTACTTTCATCAGATAGCCATTTGTCTAATTTTTCGGTTGCCTCTGGGGTGTACATAAAACTAGTCCACATAGCTTGGCTATTTTTTGCATTATTAAGAGATATTTTATTTTCATTTTTTCTAAAAAAATTAAAAAAATTAAACCTTAC
>JBLIDR010000179.1:0-5170 GCA_047632655.1 Francisellaceae bacterium
CTGAAAGTAGCTTAAACATTATTGCCGCTGAAGGATTTACAGATGGCGCTAAGAAAATCATTGAAGCAGTGAGAGGTTAAAAATGAGCGTATTAATTAATAAAGACACAAAAGTTATTTGCCAAGGTTTTACTGGTAAACAAGGTACTTTTCATTCCGAGCAAGCCATTGCATATGGTACAAAAATGGTTGGTGGCGTTACACCTGGTAAAGGGGGGCAAAAACATTTAGGTCTTCCTGTCTTCAATACAGTTCAAGATGCTGTTGAAGCAGTACAGCCAGATGCGACTGTGATTTATGTTCCCGCTCCTTTTTGTAAAGATTCAATTATTGAAGCAGCCGATGCTGGCATTAAGTTGATTGTATGTATTACTGAAGGTATTCCAGTTTTAGACATGCTTGAAGCAAAATGTTATGTTGAAAACACTGACTGTCGTTTGATTGGTCCAAATTGCCCTGGAATTATTACGCCTGATGAATGTAAGATCGGTATTATGCCTGGTCATATTCATTTAAAAGGTAAAGTAGGCATTGTTTCTCGCTCTGGTACTTTGACATATGAAGCGGTGCACCAAACAACGGAGCTTGGCTTTGGTCAATCGACTTGTATTGGTATTGGTGGTGACCCAATCGCTGGCACTAATTTTATTGATGCGTTGACTTTATTCCAAAATGATCCACAGACAGAAGCCATTATTATGGTTGGCGAAATTGGTGGTTCAGCAGAAGAAGAAGCAGCTGAGTTTATCAAAAAAAATGTGACTAAACCTGTTGTTTCATACATTGCTGGAGTTACTGCTCCTGCTGGAAAACGTATGGGTCATGCTGGCGCAATTATTGCTGGTGGTAAAGGAACAGCTAAAGAAAAATTTGCTGCGCTTGAAGCTGCTGGTGTTTCTACAACTAGTTCCCCCGCAGAATTAGGTAAGAAACTTAAAGAAATTACTGGTTGGTAGTTTCTCCTCCCTGACCTTCAGCGTTATTAATGTTTAGCTGTTGATAATATCACTTTAATTTCCAAGCAGCCTTATGGCTGCTTTTTGGTTTAATCTCAGAATGATATTTATTAAGTGAATCGACACTAAGTGCTGGAGTATAATAAAAACCTTGCGCAAGATTACAAGAATTTTTATTTAAAAAATCAAGCTGTTTTTTTGTTTCAACGCCTTCTGCTATGACTTTTACATTAAATACTTTAGAGAGTTGTATAATTGCTTTAAAAACATTTACATGGGCTTGATTATCGGGACATCCTTGGGTAAAAGTTTTATCGATTTTAATAATATCAATTGGTAATGAAACTAAATGCATTAGTGAGGAATATCCTGTGCCAAAATCATCAATAGCAATCAGTATACCCATTTTTTTTAACGCATATAAATTTTCTATTATATCATCACACGACAAGATAGCTGTTTCAGTAAGCTCTAAAATAATTTTCTTAGCGGGAAGGTTATAATATTCGATCTGCTCTTGTATCAAGTTTAGAAACTCATTTGTTTCTAACTGTTTTGGAGAAACATTAATTGAAATGCTGAAATTATTATTTTCAAGTATTAATTTTGAGTATATGGATAATGCTGTTTTCAAGACCCATTCTCCAAGCATTATTATTGTTCCATTCTTTTCAGCAATCGGTATAAATTTATCTGGTGGAATATCTCCTAGCTTGGGGTGAGACCAACGTGCTAGGGTTTCTATATTGACTGTTTCACCATTCTTAATATCAATAATAGGCTGAAAATTGAGTTCGAGTTCATTGTTTTGGATTGCGTTAAATAATTCCTTAGCTATTTGCACTTGTAATGAATACGCTTGGCCCATAGCATCATTATATATTTTGAATTTATTTTTCCTATTTCTTTTTGTATTATATAAAGCAATATCAGAATACTTTAATATATCTGAGTAGATGGAGCCGTCAGTTGGTGCTCTTGCAATGCCAATGCTTATTGAAACTCTAATGGTATATCTATTAATTATGATTGGTTGTTTAAATAAATTTTGAAGTTCTATGGCGATGTTATTTACTCGGATTTTAGATTTTATATTATTGGAAATAAATCCGAATTCGTCACCACTTATTCTAGCAATAGTGTTTCCGTTTTTTGTGTAATTTTTAAACCTATTTGATACTTCTTTTAATGTTTTGTTACCTATGTCATGTCCATAACTATCATTTATATATTTGAAGTTATCTATATCTATAAGAAAAACAGTAAATTCTTGATTCTCTGATAGTTTTTTATTTATTATAATTTCAAAGGCATATCGATTTGATAAACCCGTTAAATAATCAGTGCTTACCTGCTGAGTCAAACGTTCGGTCGATATATTAAGTTTTTCGTTAATTTTTTTCAATTTTATTGAATTAGCAGTTAATAATACATCTTTCTCACATTTTGAAAGTTCTGCGCAAATTCTTCCTTTTAGTAGTTTGAAAATTGTATGCACATCTTGTGCATCTTCTTTTTTAATAGGTTTATCATATAAGGCTACTATTATGCCTAAGAGCTTTCCATCTTGGTCTAATAGTCTTGAGCCAATGTAAGCTTCAATGTTCATTTTTACGAGTAGATCATCTTTTGGGTATTCTGATTGCGCATTGTGTGTAATAAACTGATCACGTTGTTTTATTACAGAATCACATGGGGTGTCAGCAAGTTTGTAATTGAAATTTTTTATCAATTTTTCTGAGTCGTAAAGAGCAATGGTTTCTGCATGTGTATAGGATTTGTCAAAAGTTGCAATAAAACAAAAAGTTGAATTTGTCGTTTTTGATAGTAACATCACCATGCGATTGAAGAAATCATGGCCATAACTGCTTTCAAGGCCTTCAATGATTGGTAATATTTTCGCGTACGCATTCATTATATTGTCTCATTAATTATGCAAATATAATTATATTAGCATAATTAATATATTACTATTTGTCTAGTTTTGCCCACTTCACCATATGCTTTGTTAATAACTCTATCTAACGCGCATTTTGCCATTACCTGATCATAAAAGAGACTTTCCTAACCATTATCTTTTATATTAGTCGTTGTAAAACAAAAAGATGTAACCTCATCAGCAGAAAGACTATACAAGCAAAAGATAAAAGGTTTATTTGAGTCATGTTTTAATTTTTATCTTACAGTTGGCCTGTGGTTTATTGCCGTATCAATTAAGTAATAAAAATAATATATAAAATATTTAGGATATATTTGTAATATAAATATTGTTTGCTAATCTTTATATTAGAGCGTGTTTATTTATTGTTCAACTGGAGAGGTGCTATGAAAATAAAGTCTATAAGGAATGTATTTTTAATTGGGTTAATTTCATTAACGAGTCAAGGTCATACGCAACAGGTTGGTTTAGCGAGTTACACTGAAAGCCTGTTAGGCAGGCAAGATATTAGTTCTGGTAACGAATTAGATGATATGCAAGGAACCCCAAAAGTTTCAAGCAACCTCAGTGCGCCGTTCCCCACAACTGACTGGTGGTCATCATTGATTTGGAGCTTTCAAAATCGTAATTCTTTTTCAGAAAACATGTTTCCGCATCCATTAAGCTTGAAAACACAAGAAGCAGGTTTAGATGTTTCATTGCCATCAATACCTAGAGTGTATAATCATGAGTGGGATGGTAAAATTTTACAGCGTAATTCAGGGTACCAATATTCACATCAAAAAGATTTCACTATTGGTGTTCAAGGCCAACAATCCTCTGGAACGGTGGTTGATGATTATTCGGACTGGGCGGTCACTGCTTTATGGCAAGGTGACGAGAATCAACTTAAAGCAACATTTGGTCATGGTTTACCTTTTGTTTATTTTTCTAAAAATGGTTCAAAGCCCATTAATATAGAATTCTATGGCCATAATCAAACACATCATTTTTCACCTTTTGATGCGCAGAAGTATGTCATTGAAAACGTTAATGGACTATACAACGGGGCATCAACAACATTTTCAACATATCTCGATGCGCAAAACTCAGGTTTGGCTGCAAAAATTAGAGTTTCATATGACTTTGAAGGTGATGGTGATTACGACCGAGTTGAGCTATATGGGAATTTTGCAACCAATGCAGCAACGGGCGTTTGGGAGATATATAATCAATCTAGTCGTAATGGTCTAGATGAAAATTATACATATGGAGATTTTGCAGATATGCAAAATGGGAAAATTAAATTCGAGATTTGGAAAACCGAAGGGCAAGGTAATTTAACGTTTAGGAGCAGTGATACTTCCCTTGTTATCCCATTTACTAACTCGAGCTTAGGATCTAATAGGTTATATACAAACAATGACACTAAGCAATTAAGTATCAAGGCAGAGTCATATAACGAATTATCACTAAGTGGAAATAGTGTTCAAGGTCATCCGTCAGACTTTGCAGAGGTTTGGTATCAAGAGCAGAATGTTATTGCGGTTACGGTTAATAACCATAATTATGCATTTTTTGCTCCATCAGGAAGTAGCTGGACATTGTTGCAAAACGCTAGTGGTCAGTGGGTATCAGATTTAAGCTCTGATTTATCAGCTAAAGAATATTTTTCTTTAGCTGTCTTGCCAGACAATCAATTATCAACATTGCTTGAATTTAAAAAACACGCATTTTCCTTTGTGAAAGACACCGTTATTACTTATGAATATGACCAAGATAATTCAAAAGTTATCACTCAGTTTAACGTAACATTTGATTTAAAAGAGAGGAATTTAAATTATGAAAATACTACCTTATTAGGGTTGTACAGGCATCAATGGATAAATTCACCTAGTGCCATGACAGATTATACTTATAAGACATCAAGAGGTGAAATGAAATTGGTAGCTGGAAATAGTTTTTCTACTGAAATTACTTATCACGGTGTTCTTCCTAGCTTGCCCGTTGCTTATAATCAAACAGATAGAATACGCCAACAATTAGTTCAGGATGTGAATGAACTCAAACAAAGAGACATTATTTTTCAGTCTCCTGATACTTATTGGCGTGGAAAGGAATATGCTCGTGTTGCTGATTTAGCTCAAATTGCAGAGCAGCTTGGTGAGCGTGAAATATATACTTATTTAGTAGAGGCGTTGCGTGATGATATGACAAACTGGTTGACTGACTCAGGCACACAAGATAGTCACTTTTATTATTACAATAATCAATGGGGTAGTTTAATTGGTTATCCA
>JBLIDR010000180.1:0-5169 GCA_047632655.1 Francisellaceae bacterium
GTTAAAATGTTGCTAAAGTCTTTGATTTTGAATATGAAAGAGAGTAGTTTAAGATAAAATAAAAATCATGATAGACGGAAAATATCCGTGTTTAACTACGGAATAATTCTCTCTATTAAGCTGTTATATGGCACAAATATGGTTCGGTATTTATTTCTAGTTATTTCGTTATTATCTTGGCAAGTTAGCTCAAATGAAATTTGTGATACAAAGTCAAATAAGTGTGCTCAAGTTGGTAGTGCTGCTGCTTGGATGCTGTCAATTATTGAAACCTCAAAAGATTCGTGTGGCGAAAATAATGAAATAAGCCAATGGTTAAAATCGAATCATTGGTTAGTTAAGCAGGTCAAAGCTAATGAGTCTGAATATGATTATTTAGCGCAAATGCAAAAAATAACGTATTGGAGCTCTAAAAATCCTGAGATACCCCAACAGTGTTCAAAGCTAATAACTTTAATTAAAAGTGGCACTCCCTTAAGTTCAGAGTTAAGGTAAGTGCCATATAACAAGCTAATAAATAAGGACAAAAAACAGTTTGCTGTTTTCGTTCCTCAACATTTTAGCAAACAATTTTTTGCCCATTATTAGGGCGTTATGTACTTTGGAGTGTTTCAATGCAAAGAGAGCAATTAGCTAAGTTTCAGAAGCAAATTGATTCAGCAATAATTGGCTTTTTGAACTTATTGGATCGGAAAGAACTTCTTGCTAAATCGATAGACTTTAATAGCTCCTTGAGTAAATTAAATTCCAGTATCCAAAAAAGTATTCTTACTATACAAGACACTTTATATGCATCCCTTATGGTAGACATTCATGCATGGCTATTTGATAGTTCACATAACTCATCAAACTCAAGTCTTTATAAGTTACTGAAACTATTGGTTGATAGGGAAACTAAGCTCAATACTAAACATCTTAAACGCTGTTATGTAACTGCTCCCGAAGTAGTTACACTTAACGAATCAGTATCTAACTGGCAAAGTGAGTTCACTCATATGCGAGAAACTGAATTTGAACAGGTGCTTAGTAGCTGTGCTGAAAAAATTAATTGTCTACTTTTGTCAGAACAGGCCGAAAGAATTAAGTCGCTCCGTGATAAATTCTTAGCACATAAAGATGGCGCATATGATGTAAAATCAAACGGTCACAAAATAGGTGATGTTTTCTATTTGTTAGAGCATATGAAAATCATACTTATTGACCTTAATGCGTTATTTCAGCGTGTGAGTTATCCAATAGATGAATCTGAGGCGAGTGCGAAAGAGAGCGCTCAAGTTTATTGGTCTCATGTGGCACGTACATAACAAGAACATGATGTTCGCATCCTACGGCTGCTGGGACGGCTTACTCGCCACTCGTTCCTCGCTCTGTTACAGCCGCCCCATATGTTGGCGTTATGTGTATTTAGTTCAATGGAGTTTATGTATGGAAGCTTTCCCAAAAGAAAAAATAGTTACTAATGGCGGGTCATTGTCTTTTGATAAAAGAAAGGCTTCCATAAAAATAGAACTTATGCCGTTTGAATATCACGGCTCTGAGACTGTAGAAACAGAAATATTACTTGAGGGGATAAAACTTCCTGTTGAAGATTTTGAATCTCTTCAAGGAAATACTTATATTTTCCCTGTAAATCCAGAAGATGGTTATATAGATGGCTCATTATATCTTGAACATGCACACCATCCTGTAGACGTAACTAAAATTATATTTGGAAAACTTAAAGGGTCTATGCTTGAAGCAACTATAGAAGGTACTGTAGCTCTGTCTTTTGAAGGTTTGGAACATCCTGAAACGGAAGAAGAATACGATGATTTTTCTTTTGGGCTTAGTATGATTTTAAATGCTGTTTGAGATCAATCCAATACACATAACAAGCCATTCAAGCAGGACAAATAACAGCTGGCTATTTGCTCCTTCGTCGCTTATTTTAGCCAACCATTATTTGCCTCTTAATGGGGCGTTAGTTGCCCCCACAAATAAGATTAATATTTATTTTAGTGTTTGGCGTATTTCACAAATGTTTATTGTTTGTTTCGTTCTTTTGTGTGGTAACTTTACCGTATTCAAATGTTTAGCGTTTTTGGCTAAACAGTTTCGCCTAAATGGATTTGGTGCTTCTTCGCTCAACTCCCTTTAGGTTATTCAATTTAGGTTTGCATTTATCGCTTAATCGCTTTTGTGTAAACGGCTCAAAATTAATTTGGGCGTTAAGTGGTGGTGGCAGGTGTTAATTCTCTCTTCCATCCATTTACTTTTAGCGGTTGCTGTATGTTGTGCGTTTTTAAATCACAGCAACTAACAAGGCAATCAAGCAGGACTAAAAAAAGTTGGCTGCCGTTCGTGCCTCACTATTTTAGCCAACCATTTTTAGCCTCTTATTGGGGCGTTAAAGCTCCACGGAGAGGGCGAAGTTAATGAAAAATAAAATTGGTCGAAATGATCTATGTTGGTGTGGTTCTCAAGTGAAATATAAAAAATGCCACCTAAACCGTGACAAGCAAGAACCTCTAAAGCACTGGGATGTTAACAAACAGTTTAATAATATTCATTCTCGTCAAGTTTGCTCTTCTCCTGAATCTTTCCATGAGGAATGTGCAGGAAAAATAATTAGAGCACATACTGTTCCTAAATCTTCTAGTCTCAAAGCTATTGCAAAAGATGGCCATGTACTTGGGTTAAAGATGAGTTTTGAATCGATCAGAAAAAATAAAGGTGAGCCAAAACTTGAATCTATTGGAATAAATCATGCTTCAACATTCAATGGCTTTTGTAAAAATCATGATGATTTGATTTTTGCTCCGCTAGAAAAAAATCGATTCCAAAATACGGAACAGCAATGTTTCTTGCTTGCATATAGAGCGTTTGCAAAAGAATTTTATGCTAAAGAAGGAGCAATGCAGCTTTCATCACTTCGCCATCAAACTGATAGAGGTAAATCTGTAGAAGCTCAAATGGAAATACAGACGAACAATTTTTTAACTGAAATTGGCACGTTAGCTGCGATGGAAGACTTAAAGTATCATAAAGGTTACTTTGACCAGGTAATAGAGAGTAGTGATTTTTCTAGTATAAGAGCTGTCATTTTTACCTTTAAAGAAACACCTCCTGTTATGGTTTGCGGCGGAACGAACCCTGATTTCGATTTTTGTGGTCGAGAGCTACAAGACTTAATGGAATTGGCAATACGTTCTGAAAACATATCGTTGACATCATATTATGATGGTGAACAAGGTATAATTGGTTTTGCTTGGTTAGAAAATAGCCATGATGTTTGTAAGCAATTAATGTGTTCCTTATTGGAAAAAGATCCAATGTTATACACCTCTTTACTTGTTCAATATATGTTCAAAAACTTCGAAAATATATATGTATCTTCAGAATGGTGGGAAATGCTATCTGATGATGCTAGAAAAGTATTACTTACTTTATTTGCTGATAACACCAGCCCAGATTTACAACCCGATGCTAAAGGGTTAACGGATAAACTAGCTGATTTTAAATTCCCTAAATATAATACTGTAGAGTTAGTAAATTGGTCAGTTTAAACAGAGCCTTAACAAGGCAATTAAATCGGACGCATTACGGCTGTCGCGGTTTTTGCTAAAAACAAAAGCCAGCAAAAACAGCGCCAACCTACGCGCCATTTATTGCGGCGTTAGCTTTTTCACGGAGTATAGGCGTATATGGATATTAAGATAATCAAAGTTAAAGCAGATAAATTATTTCCTGACTCACCAGAAATGTATAAAATCAAAAAAATATATTTTTGTGTTTTAAATTATATACATAAAAATGACTGGACTGGTGCGTGCCATGCAAGTTCTTCAGTTATGTATCTTTTATTAAGAGAACAAGGAATTGATGCGAAGCTATATATTGGTGAAGTTAAAAGAGATGATATTATTTTTGATCATTCATGGTTAGAAATTAATGATCAAATTTTTGATGCCGCTATTTCTAATACACAAATTAAAAATATTCAATTTCCTGCTGTTTTTTCTAATATAGAGCTTTCTACTGGAAATAGCACACTGTCTGATTATTCATTTAAGTCAGGCCAAGGTTTAGAGAGTGAAATGGAATTTTTTAGTAGTAATACTCTTGGGTATTACTTAGATAACTTTCCAAATCACCCTAAAGGTCTTTGGGGAATAGCCTCTATTTTATCTAAACAAATGGGTATGAAATTTAACATTGCTAAGGCTAAAAATATGTATAGCAATGAAAATTGGTTACAAAAAAGCTAACAAGAACTTCAAACGGAAAAAATACAGTTGGCTGTTTTCACTCCGTTCAACATTTTAGCCAACTATATTTTTCCGCTTAAGTAGGCGTTAGCTGTCTCTGTACATATCACTCAACCTTCAAGGATTGAAAATTTGTTAATTAAATATAGATACAAAGAAAAAGACTTTCATTTCTCTAATCGAGATAAAGGGCAAGAACAAAATATTTTTACTGTTATCGTTGGAAAAAATGGGACTGGAAAAAGTCGCTTGATGAAATCAGTAATAGAATCGCTTATAGGTAAAAGTAATAGAAATGGAGTTTTAAGAGGACAACAGACCTTTGATGGATTACTTCCAGAGAAAAAAATAAATAATATTGAATTAGATAAAGAGCCTCAAAAGATTATTGCTGTATCTACAAGTCCTTTTGATAAATTTCCCTTAGATACTTATGGCCGTTTAGATAAAAAATATACTTATTTGGGTCTCCGTGATTTAAGGTCAAGAGATCTTGGCATGGCTTATATGGCCAACATTTATATATCTTTATTGAAATCAGTAGTAAATGAGTCTGGTCGGACTCAAAAAATATGCGAGGTACTAGGGTTTCTTGGTTATTCACCAATAATTAAAGCAAGGTACCACTTAGAGTTTTCTAGAAGAAAGATTCAAGATGCTTTAATTAGTTCTAATCCAGTTAAATATTTTATTGAAAATATTTTATCAGAAAGTAACAACCTAGTTCATAGAAGTAGAATAAGAGGTTTTTTTGATGAAGATAAAAATATTGATCTTTCTAAAGTTGAAAGATTCCTCGATATATATCAAAAAATTGATCCCTCCAATTTAAAACCTAAAGTCGAAATATTTCTTGAAGGAAGCGGGATTTTTTTCCCTCGTAATGAAATTTATGATGTGAATGATTTGTTCTTTTTAGCAG
>JBLIDR010000181.1:0-5151 GCA_047632655.1 Francisellaceae bacterium
TTAGAATTGAAGTTTGGCCCGAAAAGACCTTTGATTGTGGTTTTGGGTGTAATGCTGGGTGGAATACTATCAATACTTATCGTTTTGGCTCGTCATTTTTCGGTTAAAACTGAGCAAGATTAAATAACTACACTTTACATGCAATAATTGTTAAAAATATAAACAAGAATTAAGTGAGTTGATTTTGGAATTAATAATAACGGTCACTTTTGCTTTTATTACAATAAAGCTATTTAAATCTGTCGCTATAGTATTAGGACTAGTTGATAAACCCGGTGAACGCAAAAAAAACGCTAGGCATATCCTCCTAATAGTGGGGGCAATATTTGCTGGAGTATTAGCGGCAAGCCTATTCTGGCTTACTAATACCCCTGAGTTACGTATTTACCTAGTTGCCGCAGCGATGATGGTGTTTATTGGCGCATTGGATGATAAATTCGTTCTTAAAGTACGTATTCGAATAGTAGGGCAAATCGTTATTGCCAGTTTAATGATTTATGGCATAGGTGTTTATATATTGCATTTAGGTGATTTATTTAGTTTTGGCGATTTTGAATTAGGCCCTATAGTCATTATATTAACTTATTTTGCTACTATTTTAGTGATTAATGCTTTTAACATGGTTGATGTCATTGACGGTTTAATTGGTAATTTAAGTTTAAATACCTTTACCGCAATTGCGATATTATTTTTAATAAGTGGCAATAAGGGCTACTTAAGTTATCCACTAATTTTGGCGACAGCAACCTTAACTTATTTGATTTTCAATTTAGGTTTTTTCAAAAATTATAGCAAAAAAATATTTATGGGCGATGCCGGTATTATGTTTATCGGCTTAAGTGTTATTTGGCTCTTAACCATTGGTACGCAAGGTGAAAGCGCATCGTTTAGGCCAGTAACCGCATTATGGATATGTGCCATACCTTTAATGGTCATGCTTGCTATAGTTATGCGCAGATACCGTGAAGGTAAATCTCCTTTTAAGCAAGTCCGAGATCACTTACGCCACATGTTACAACGTGCATGTTTAACTTCACGTCAAACTTTAGTCGTTATTTCTATTTCGTCTGTAATTATGTCGTTGTCCGTTGTTTTAGGTGAATATTTTCAAGTACCCGAAAGCATAGAACTTGCTTTGTTTGTCTTGATGTTAATTCTTTATAACAAATCAGCCAGGCACTTTAGTTGATAGTACGACGAAATAATTCCGATACCTTCTAAATAACTTTGAATTTCTATACCTAACTTGAATATCTGAACAAAGATTTAATGGCTACGATGATAAATAATAACTTAAAAATATATAAGCAAGTCAGTAACACTCTTGGAGAGGGGCTATTTGTCTCTACATTAGGAGTCTTTTGGTTAGATATAAAAGAAGCCAAGCTATTTTGTTTATTTAATAAGAAATCTCTACAAGTTTTCCAACTTCCAGAACAGGCAAGTGCAGTTTGGAAAATAGAAAACGATATCATTTATCTGGCAAGTGAGAGCGGTATAAGTACACTTAACTTGTTAAGTAAAGATTGGGGTGTATACGCGACATATTTTAATATCAATAAAGATATGCGGTCAAATGATGGTTGTTTGATTGATAAAGAAACATTTCTATTTGGGACTATGCAAAAAAAACCTACCGGGCTCAATGGAAGTTTATATATAGTAAGATCAAACGAAATAGCGAAAATATATGATGGTATTGGCATTCCAAATACTTTTATTCAAATAACAGAAAGTTCTTTCCTCATAAGCGATTCACTTGAACAAATAGTCTATTTATTTACATTAAACAACTCACTGTCAGAAGTTATTGATAAAAGACCTTGGCTAGACCTTTCCCTGAAAAACTATACACCTGATGGTGGTTGCAAAGATAAAGAAGGAAATATTTATCTAGCATTATGGGACGGTAGTTGCATAAATAAATATGATAAAGACGCAAATTTGCTTGCCTCTTTTGAATTACCAGTCCTTAGGCCTACAAATTGTAAGTTGTCAGTTGATGGCAATAGTTTATACGTAACAAGTGCAAAAGAGGATTTGACTATGCATGAGTTGAAAAAAAATCCTTATTCAGGTGCATTATTTCAAATAGGACTCAATAGTAATTATGCTTGAATTAGTTAGCGTTGTTATTCGAACATTAAACGAAGAAAAGCATTTAGAAGAGTTATTGACAGCCATTAACGAGCAGCTATCTGACTTATTTGAAGTAGAAGCCGTAATTGTAGATTCTGGCTCAACGGATAAAACTTTAGAGATAGCCAATAAATTTGATTGTCGCATTACTTATATTAAAAAAGAAGAATTTACCTTTGGACGTTCTTTAAATATTGGTTGTGATTTTGCTAACGGTAAGTATTTAGTTTTTGTCAGTGGACACTGTATTCCTGCAACAAATAACTGGCTACATGAACTTGTAAAGCCATTAAAGTCTGAAAAAATTGTATATACCTACGGTAAACAGGTAGGTAGGGACACTACTAAATTCAGTGAACGTCAGTTGTTTTATAAGTATTTTCCCGATGAGAACGCTTTACCTCAGGAAGGTTTTTTTTGTAACAACGCAAACTCGGCTATTCGCAAAGATATATGGGAAAAATATAAATTTGATGAGCAACTAACTGGCTGTGAGGATATGTATTTAGCTAAATCTTTGGTGAGTGATGGCTTGCAACTTGGTTATGTCGGTATTGCGCCCGTCTATCATATTCACGACGAGAGTTGGGAGAAAGTTCAAATTCGCTATGAAAGAGAAGCCATCGCTTTACAAAACATTATGCCGGAAGTACATGTTACGTTTTTTGATATGGTTAGATATGTCTTTATAGGAATTATTAAGGATTTAAGAATAGCCTTTAAACAAAAGGTATTGCTTAAAGAGTGTTTTTCTATTTGTGCATTTAGGTATGTCCAGTATGTTGGTGCATATAAAGGAAATCATATTCATCGTAAGTTATCAAACGAAATGAAAATGAAATATTTTTATCCAAGAGTAAGTGATATGAAAATAAAATCTAACTCTAAGAACAAGGATTAATTACATTATGAAAAATAGAGTAGTTGCACTTCTACCTATGAAGGCAAATAGCGAGCGTGTTAAAGGTAAAAACTTCAAGCTGTTAGCGGGAAAACCTTTATTTCAATGGATTCTTGACGCACTATTATCAAGTGGCGCTGTTGATCAAGTGGTTATTAATACTGATGCGAAGGGAATCCTTCTTGAAAATGGCTTAGTAGAGAGTGATAAGGTCATTATACGTGAGCGTAAACCTGAACTTTGTGGTGATCTGGTTAGCATGAACTTAATATTGGCAGATGATATTGAAGCTATATCATCAGATACGTACATCATGTCGCATACCACGAATCCTTTAATTACAAGTACAACAATTACAAAAGCGCTAGCGCAGTACTATAAAAACCTACATATCAATGACTCTCTATTTTCAGTAAACAAAATACAAACCCGCTTTTATCGTGAAGACATGTCACCAGTCAATCATGACCCAGACAACTTAATTCGCACACAAGATTTAGAACCTTGGTTTGAAGAAAATTCTTGTTTGTTTATCTTTAATGCCGAGAGTTTTGCTAAAACCAACGCTCGTATTGGTAAAACACCACAAATGTATGTAACACCAGCACTTGAGTCTGTGGATATAGATGAACCAGATGATTGGGAATTGGCGTGTGCACTTGCTGAGCGTATCGTAGAAAAGGAAATTAATTAATGAAGATTTTAGTCACTTGCCCACCAATGTTAGGAATGAAAGAGCAGTTTATACCAATCCTTGCGCAATATGGCTGTGAAGTACATTGCCCTGACTTTACTCAAGTGATGGCTGAAAAAGAGTTAATTAAAATTTTGCCAGAATACGATGGTTGGATTATTGGTGACGACCCCGCCACAAGAGCTGTATTTGAATCGGGAAAAAAAGGTAAGCTTAAAGCTGCCATGAAGTGGGGCATAGGCACTGATAATGTTGACTTCACTGCATGTAAAGACCTTAATATACCTATCAGCAATACTCCTGATATGTTTGGTGGTGAAGTCGCCGATGTTGGTGTTGGGTATCTAATTGCTTTAGCTCGTGAAACCTTTTTTATCGACCGCGAAGTTAGAAAAGGTAATTGGCCTAAAAATAGAGGAGTCTCTATTTCAGGTAAAACGGTTGCCTTAATTGGTTATGGTGATATTGGGCGAAGTACTGCGACAAGGCTAGTTGCCTTAGGGATGAATGTAATAGCATACGATCCAGGTAAATTAACGATTGATGACAATGGAGTTACTCTGGCTATATGGCCTGAGTCTATAGAAGCGTGTGATTTTATTTTATTTACTTGTTCATTAAATGCTAAAAATAAACACATGCTAAATAAAGATGTATTCGATAAGTGTAAAAAAGGTTTACGTGTCATTAATGTAGCTCGTGGGCCATTAATTGATGAAAGTGCTTTGTGTGAAGCTTTAAGGACAGAGCTGGTGCACTCTGCCGCACTTGATGTTTTTGAAGTTGAACCACTCCCTATGAATAGCTATTTACGAGAACATCCATTGTGTGTATTTGGTTCTCATAATGGTTCAAATACTTCTGATGCTGTTGAAAAAACAAATGTAGTTGCTATAGAAAAACTCATGGGCTATTTAAACTTAACTAAAAATGAGACCGCACGATGAAATCAGTTTTAGTTACAGGCTCAAATGGCGGTATTGGCACTGCCATTTGTTTGCTTTTGAAAGAGTATGGTTATTTCGTTATTGGTTCTGATCGATCACCCGACAAAAATAATCTTGATGGCTTTATCCATTTTGATATTCGCGATCTGGTTTTATCAGAAATACGAAGAAGTGAGTTTTTTAATTCGTTCACTCTATTAGTGGGCGACACTAAGTTTACCGCACTAGTTAACAATGCCGCTGTTCAAATTTTAGGCAGTTTAAGCGAGTTAATAGTAGACGACTTTATAGAGTCTATTGACACCAACCTAACATCACCTTTAGTGCTTTCAAAACTATTGTTTGAACTTTTAAAAGTGAATAAGGGCAGCATTGTTAATATTGGTAGTATTCATGCGAAGCTTACTAAGCCTGAATTTATCTCTTATGCTACAAGCAAAACTGCGATACTCGGCTTAACACAAGCGATG
>JBLIDR010000182.1:0-5141 GCA_047632655.1 Francisellaceae bacterium
CAAATACATAATTTTCGCCAGCGTCATGATGCTCATGATGATTATCCATTACAGCTGTAGTCATGCTCCCACCCTCGCTCTATTTGCACACTCAGTTTCTATTCTTTCCACTTCTTCGGCTTTCACATAATAATCATTATCATAATTGAAAGATCTCGCCACTACACAGGCAAACATTCCAATTATACCAACCGCAATCAACCACCCAATATGCCAAATCATTGCAAATCCAAACACTAAACTAAAAGCTGCTATCAAAAACCCAATTGATGAGTTTTTTGGCATATGAATATCTTCATATTTTGGTTTTTCTGGAGCGGATTTACTTTTCAATCTATCTTGTTTTTGCTCCCAAAAAGCATCAATTTTATCGACTACTGGCGTAATTGCAAAATTATAAAATGGTGCTGGCGATGGAATTGACCATTCTAAAGTTCGGCTATCCCAAGGATCCCCGGTTAAATCCATATTTTTCTTACGATCTTTAATACTCACAAGAACTTGTAGAACTTGAAAAGCTACGCCAAGAGCAATAATTCCTGAGCCTACTGCGGCAACAATTAAAAAGGGCTGCCAACCTGTATCTGCACCAATATGATTTAATCTTCTAGTCATGCCTAATAGACCAACAAAATACAACGGCATAAAGGCAGTAAAGAAACCTATTATCCAACAATAAAAAGCACATTTCCCTAATTTTTCATTTAACTTAAAACCAAATACTTTAGGAAACCAAAATACTATCCCAGCAAAATAGCCAAAGACCACACCACCAATAATAGTATTATGAAAATGGGCGACCAAAAACAGACTGTTATGTAATTGAAAATCAACACCTGGTATTGACAATAACACCCCTGTCATTCCACCAACAGTGAAAGTTAGTAAAAAACCTATAGTCCAAAGCATAGGAGAAGTAAAAGTAATTTTGCCGTGATACATCGTGAATAACCAATTAAAGATCTTTACGCCAGTCGGGACGGCAATAATCATTGTGGCAATACCAAAGAAGGCGTTAACATTTGCCCCAGAGCCCATTGTGAAGAAATGATGAACCCAGACAACGAAAGCTAAAAGCGTTATGGCCAAAGTTGCCCACACCATTGTCTTATAACCAAATAATGGTTTTTTAGAAAATGTAGCAACCACTTCTGAAAAGATTCCAAAGGCTGGCAAAATTAAAATGTAAACTTCTGGATGACCCCAGGCCCAAATTAAGTTGATATACATCATCGGGTTACCACCGAAGCTGGAGGTAAAGAAATGCATTCCCATAAATCTATCTAAGAACAACATAGTGAGTGTTACGGTTAAAATTGGAAAAGAAATAATAACTAAAATCATTGCACATAAGGCGGTCCAAGTAAAAACTGGCATTTTAAATAATGTCATACCAGGACAACGCATTTTAATGATGGTTACAAAAAAGTTAATTCCCGATAACAATGTACCAATACCAGATATTTGCAAAGCCCAAATATAATAATCAACACCGACGCCGGGGCTATACTGTATACCTGAAAGAGGAGGGTATGCCAACCAGCCTGTAGCAGCAAAATCTCCTACAACTAAAGAAATATTCACTAAAATTGCACCCACTGCTGTTAGCCAAAAACTTAATGAATTTAAAAATGGAAAGGCAACATCACGGGCACCTATCTGAAGCGGAACGATCAAATTTAATAGTCCGAACATGAATGGCATAGCCATAAAGAAAATCATAATCACGCCATGAGCGGTAAAAATTTGATTATAATGTTCTGGTGGTAAAAATCCGTGTGAATCACCCACTGAAATAGATTGTTGCGCACGCATCATCACTGCATCTGCAAAGCCTCTGAAAAGCATAATAAAAGCAACAATCAAATACATAATACCAATTTTTTTATGGTCAACAGTCATAACCCACTCTTGCCATAACCATGTCCATTTTTTAAAATAAAAAATCAGACCCGTCACCAGAATGATACCTAATACGATCATTACAGCTGTCCCTGCTACAATCGGATCATGTAGAAACGTAAGTGATTCTAACGTTAACTTCCCAAACATATTTATCCCCTGCTAATTAAAGTTTTATAGTTGAATCTCTTGATTAGTATTTGTATCAATACTGTGCTCTGTAGAAGGCATGAATTTCATAATAATTTTTTTGAATAATTCATGATCTACAGTTGAAAAATACTCTACTTTATTTGATTCACTAGGTTCTGATAACTTATTATATTGCTTCATTGTTAAATTATTTGACGATGACTTAACTTCCTGTATCCATGCTTGATATTCGACCTTTGAACTAGCTTTGGCAGTAAAAATCATACCTGAGAATCCATCGCCACTAAAGTTAGTAGATCGACCAGGATAAATACCTTCTTCATTTGCCATCAAATGCAATTGTGATTGCATACCTTCCATAGCATATATTTGACCCGCTAACCTTGGAATCATAAATGAATTCATTGGTGCATCAGATGTAATTTTGAACGTAATAGGAACATTAGCGGGGAATTGTAGATAGTTCACAGTTGCAATATTTTGTTCTGGATATATAAATAACCATTTCCACTCAAGGGCGACGGCTTGTATAACTATCGGTTTTTCATTATTTTTAGTTTTTAAGGGTTTATAAGGATCTAGGTCATGTGACGAAATCCAAGTAATAATTGCTAAAGCTAAAATAATGACACAAGGAATTGTCCACATACAAACTTCAATTTTGGTACTATGAGACCAATCTGGACTGTACTTGGCATTTTTATTTGAAGCCCTGTATTTCCAAGCAAAAACAAAAATGAGAATAATCACTGGAATAACTACGATACACATCAAAATAATAGATGTATAAAATAAAGTTAGTTGTTGAGCAGAAATTACGCCTTTGGGCGATAAAAATGACATATCAACATTACAGGCTGTTAATAAACTGCTAACCCCAACTAGAAAAAATAAAAAAAAGAGTGATTTAAATTTACGTAATTTTGATATTCCCGATACCAATATAGTAAATAAATTATGTAAGGTATTTAAAACTTTAATCATATTTAGCCCATCAATATTTTTAAGTTAATGTACATATAAAAATACTCAGGTATAACCCAGATATTAGATTATGATGAAAGGCTGTTACTCCTCTCTATCAAACCATTCCGTTTTGTCCTTGAGTAAGTCCTCCTAGTTTATTGTATCTGCTTATAATTATCTTTATGTGACACATAATTTTCACAAATATGGTAAACAACAATTAGAATTTTCTCTTGGGTAGGTATATTGCCTAATCTCATTTCTGAGATCAACTGTGTTATATACTTGAATGATATAACTTTTAGGGATTGCGAAATTTACAGACTATTTTCAAAGAATCTTTTAAAGCCTAATCGTGATAAAAATTTTTTGCTGAATCTTGAGAAAAATTTATATTGCCCAAGTAATGTACCAATTGAAATAAGTGATATTTGATATATAGGGAAAATTAATAATACTCTAACTGGCCAAAATATCCATGGTGAGGTTGTCGCCCGATCTAAACCTATAAATTGGGTAACCGGATAAGCAATTTTAACTGAAAGAGAGCCAGCTAACGAAAACACGACCAAGATAATTAGGACTTGCCAATAAGATGATAACCCCCATTTTTTTTTAAGTTTTGCCAGGAAATTAGATTCGCTTTTTGAAATTGAAAAACTTTCTGCTACCGGGATCTCTGCATCACGTATTTTTTCCATATATTCATATTTTCCTTGAATAAATCAATCATTAAAGTATACAGAGATTTAGCTTAAAAAGTAGATGCTATCAAAATCCTAAAATATCAAAGTGAAACATAGCCAAAACACGATATTGGTCCAAAAATTTCAGACATTCTAAAGTTATTTCTATACAATAAAACCAAAAAAAATGGAGTATAATATTATGAATAACAAAAAATTCATCATATTACTTGTAAATCTTGCCATTCCATTAGGTGGAATGAGCACTGATATATATTTACCTTCTTTACCCGCTATGACAAATTATTTTCATTCACCTGAGATGTCTGTTCAACTGACCATTACACTATTTACTTTAGGCTTAGGAATTGGTCAACTTTTTGCTGGTCCAATCTCAGATGCCATCGGTAGAAAAAAGCTATTTATTTTTGGCTTGATATTGCAATTATTATCATTAATATTAATGATCACAGTTCATTCAATCAATACGATTATTATAATACGTTTTGTTCAAGGCATCGGAGTTGCTCTAATGATGGTGCCAGCGAGAGCAATGTTAAATGATATTTTTGACGGTGACATGTTAAAGAAACAATATACATATATGACGGCTTCTTTTGCTCTAGGGCCAATTGTTGCACCATTTATTGGTGGGTACCTACAACACTATTTAGGCTGGAAAAGTAATTTCTATTTTATAATGGCATATGCCATTATTTTATTAGCTTTATCAATTATATTTTTAAATGAAACAATTGCTCATAAAAAGAGATTTTCTATAGAACATATGCGCTCTAGTTATGGTGTTTTATTAAAAAATAGATTTTTCATAGCATCAGGATTACTGGTTGGATTTATGATATCTTGTTCAGCAGTTTTTAATGTCGCAGGACCATTCTTAATTCAAAATTTGCTAAATAAGTCTCCAATATTTTATGGTTACATAGCTTTACTTATGGGAACTGGATGGTTTTCAGGTAATATGACCAGTAGATTATTTTCTAATGTTTCTATTGAAAAAAAATCTAATATTGCTTTTATTGCTCTAATAGTGATCTCTGGCGTAATGCTTATACTAAGCTTTACAGAATTAAATATTTATAAACTTATTATCCCGATTTTATTGATGCTGTTCAGTGCTGGATTTTTATTTCCAATCTATGTGGGTGAATGTTTGTCATTATTCAGAAAACAAGCAGCATCTGCTAATGGCGTATTGTTCTCATTTATTTGGATAATGTTTAGTTTATTTTCATTTATTGCGACATTTTTAAAAGCAGAGTCTTTTGTACCCATATCAGTGTGTTATTTATCTATGGCCATATTCGTTTACCTTTGGTTTTTATTTATGATCAGAAAGCGCTAGTATTCTAAAATAGAATAATAGTCTGTAAATTAAAATATTATAGATGACGTGGGCCAACACATGAAATA
>JBLIDR010000183.1:0-5127 GCA_047632655.1 Francisellaceae bacterium
GTGCTTTTTCTTAAAATTGTTAATAATAAAATGATCATCATACAAATAATGGCCTGCATCGGAATAAGCCGTATTTATATGTGTTGGGTTTTTGCCATAATAATCGGCAGATTCTGGTAAAACAACGCCAAAATCAGGATCAAATAATGACTTACCCTGCGCGAATTCTGCTTCAACCATTACATGCCCTGGAATAGTTACTATCTTATTTGGAATATTTTGTTTCAACAATAATTGCGACATCAACATAGAGGCGTCACCACAAATACCGATCCCTCTCTCAATCGATTTAAATGGATCACTAAAATGGTATCTTTCATATTCTGGTGTTATTTTCAATTTCCCCATTAAATATAAAATATAATTTTCCCAAATAGGCACTATTTGATTGAATTGTTCTGGAGGATATTTTTCCCAGTGAATATGTGCCATACCGTCAGCAATTACCTTAGTTAAACGATTACTATAAGCACGTGCAGTTTCTTGTGGCATTTTCTTGGTACTTGCTAAAAACTCATCTTGGGATAATAAAACATCACGCTCCTCAAAACGTAAATGTTCTAATTCAATATTTGCAGGTCTTAATGTTTGAAATAAACCATAAAGATTTATCGATAATAATGTACAACCCAATAGTAATGCTGTGACCGATAATTTTTTCAACATATTACGTTATTTGTATCCATTTGCTGCTGCTAAAATAGCTTTAGATTGTTGTACACGAACATTCCAAGCAAAATAGTCATTACAGTACCAAAGCCCTACCGGTCCTACCTTCGATACTTTTATCGGGTAGTAAGTGATTATTTTCTTTGCTAATGTTATCTGGTGCAGTGCTGTCGATACTTATAACTCTCTTAATTCTATTTGTAATAGTTGTATATAAACACCACCAGAATCACCAGTAAAAATAGGTTTATCACACGCTTAGCCTCTTTTGTCACTTTAACAAGACTAGGGCTAAATCTCGAACAGTTTTTGAATATCCGCGATCATCGCCAAGAAGCAAAAGTTGGCTATATCTTTTGCTATCTATTGCCTATTTACAATGAAACTCGATATAACCCTAACTCAAATCAAGATATTAATTCATAGCCAAAAGAATAATGGATACTTAATGATGGTCGAATCCATTTGACTTATTATCCCTTCGATAATTACTTCTAATTTCTTACTACAAAACCAAAAAAACATCAGCAGCATTACTTTGTGCTTATTGATTCATCTGATTGGGTATTTTATTATTTTGGGTCTCTAGCAAAATATTTCATTTTTAACTATGTCACTACATTATAACAACTCTTTAATTCTGAGCTTTCCGAATAAAAGTTTAGAGCCTTCTATAGTAACATGGGCTCTATCACGATATAAAAACGTACCGTCCAGTTCAGACTTGCAAACCAATTCATCACACATTATCTGCTCTAAATCAAAGATTTTAACTTGACCTTGAATTTTCTCTAATACCGAAATTGCACTGGCAAGGTATGCTCTACTATCAGCCTTATCAATATCGCAGTTTTCAACGAACATTATTGCTGGGCCATATTTTCTCTCTAAACATTCTCCAATATTTCTATTGTCTCTGGGAGGTGGAGAAAATAGAATGACAGACTTGCCAGCAGCCTCTAAAATGCCAACTGTTTCTAAAATAGCATCAGCTAATATATCTTCGCCTGTTGGCTTCAATCCATTGTTTGTAAATGCTAGCCCCCCCTCGTTTGATAAGTTAACAAGGGGGGCACTTAGAACTACATATTTGATACTCTTGTTTTGCTTTATGTAATTTAGTGCTTGTTCGGTATATTTGAGGCAGTTAGCTCCCCAAGCTTCGTCAAACGCACCTTGATTAATGGCTATACCTCTAAAAGGAGAACAGGCCGGTTTTGTTATTTGGACTATATTGTTGTGAGCGCTTAATCCCGGTATTAAGTGCATTGAGAAGCTGTCACCCCAAACGGCTACATCAGGTTCTGCATGATTTTTACATTCCTCCCATACGCCACCGCTGTCCGGAAATGATTCACATTTTGCAGAAAAACCATTATTTGGTTTTCTAGCTTTAGCAAACGAATTTTCTTCATTATATGACGGATGAGATTCAATCGTTAATGGAATCAAAATCAAAATGATTGATGAAGCAAATAAAAGTTTAAGGTTTAAAGTAAAAGTAATGTGTTGATTGTACCTAAAACGCTGCTCAACATATGCATACTGCATATAACCTAAAGCTATTGATAACAGTATTAAACTTAGCTTAACCCATAAAGGGATTACTCCAATATAAGCAAGGAATGCAAAAGCAAATAAAGGCCAGTGAACTAAATAAATCGAATAAGAATAGTCGCCAATTTTTTCAATAAACTTAATGATTTTCAATTGTGGCAGCCATTCTCTATTGTTTAATAAAATTACGCATGTAGAAAGACAAACAATTAATGCGCCGATACCAGGGTGTTTTAATTCTAGATTAAGTGAGCCAACAATTATTATTATGCTAATAGCGAGTACTTTGCAAAAATAAGGCACTTGAATTGAATTCCCAGACCTATGGTGCAGCAAGGCTACAATAGAACCAAGCATTAACTCCCAGGCTCTTGTTGGCAATAAATAAAAGGCCCAATCAAGTTTGCTCTTACTTCCGAGTCGCCAAAAAAATGGTGCTTCCTCTTCAGGGAAATAAACCCAACTTAGACACCACAACAGACTTAATGAACACAATATAATGAGTAGAGATAAGCGCCAAGTTTTCGGGGTAAAGAACAATAATAAAGGTAGGAAAAAGTAATATTGTTCTTCTAACGAGAGTGACCAGATATGCAGTAATGGCTTACCTTCAGATGCTGATGCAAAATATCCTGCTTGTCCAGGTAAAATAAGGTTAGAGCTAAATGTTAATGCTCCTAAAAGCTGTTCGAGGTAACTTCCCCAGTCTGCTTCTGTGAGGAATACTATCGCTCCCAATGTCGTAAAGATTAACGTTGAGTACAAAGCGGGTAAAAGCCGCTTTGCTCTGCGATAATAAAAGTTACCAAACGTAAAGTTTTGATTATCGTCAATACCTTTAAGGAGTATTAACGTGATCAAAAAGCCTGATAGAGTAAAGAATATATCAACACCCAAGAAACCTTGATTAAATAGACCTACCCCTGCATGATATATAACTACGTATAGTACGGCTATACCCCTCAATAACTGTATGTCCCTTCTCATTATTTTTCCTGCTTATTCTTATGCATTATTGTTCATTTTGAATATAATTTTGGGTGGATGCTTAATTTTAAAAATTGTTCTAATCTAGCGTTAGATATTTTTTGATGGCTAATATTTACGATGACATCCTCAAATCTCGGTTGTTGAGTTTAGACAAAATACATTATTCTCTTTTTTTAACAATCATCTTCTTCAATAAAAAGTAACCGTCTCGTAAAAGACGTCTAGCCTAAGTTAACATTCGATGGCAGCAGTAGTTCGTGGTATGTCGGTTTTATAACCTGGTTATTGTTTTGTGAAAACCTTGAGCATAGCCGCTATCTTTTATCGCCTATCACAGTCTGGATGGCAGGCATGGAATATCAAATTTAGGGCCGAAACACTATTTGGTCAAAAATCAAACAAAGCATGATCTCACCCTAGTGTTTACATATTTATGCAAAGAGTATAATAAAACGCTTTCCTTTATTTATAAGAGAGTTGGAGGATAAGGAGTTGGTGTTTGCTTCTGTTACTTTTATCAAGACCCACCACATATAGCCGTCCAGAGTTGTCACGAGTCACACTACCGTATAGTAGTTTTTTGTTATCTAAGCTTTTTAAATCATCAATAGCAATGGTTTTTGTCGATGTTTCATAAACAAGCCAAGAATAGTGTTTACTGTTTGCTAACCTGCCAAGTGCGACCAAAAAATTTTCACCGTTTATAGAAAAAAGACTTGGGAAATACCCGCCCGCTTCGTCTGTTTCGCTTAAGAACACTTCAAAGCTGACTTGATGTCTATTATTATTCGTACGACTAATTTTATACAGCGCGCCTACTGCGGTTACAAAGTAGATATCACCATTTTTCATGTTGATATACGATACGATGCCATGTTGACTGTGTTTACTATCATATAGGTAGTGTTCGAGAGGGGTAGAGGCGACTAAGTCTAGTGCGCTATCGTATTCATTTAAATTTACTATTAGTGTGTTGTTAGCTGAGAATTCAACTTTGGGCACAAATACATGGCCATTCTGACTAACTAAAAAGTTTCGACTAATGTGCCCATTTATGGCACCAACCCTTATCTTATTGAATTTTTGTATTTGAGTATCGTATTGATACAAAATATGGTCCCAGTACCCTAATACATATACATATCGCCCATCAGTGTTAACTGCGATCACTCCCTCTTTAGTGGCTAACAGATGTTGCCAATTAAGATCGTTTGGTTTCTTCCGCCAAATATGACCTCCGTGCTTAGGCAAAATTCCCTCTTCATCATTTTCACCTTTTTCATCAAAACTGGTGAAATATAGATACCCATCATCTGCTTGATAAAATTTACTGTGTAGTTTATTTTGGGAGACCTCCTTTTTGTAAAGGCCTGCATTTTTAAGTTGGCTTATAACATCACCTTGATTAATCATGTTATTACTTTGCGGGGAGTATTGATAAAGAAATGCTGTACCCACGTTTTTAGAATTACTTGAAATCCCAAAGTAAATATTACCGAAATCATCCCTGCCTGTTGCGCCCCACAATACAGCACCTTCAGATATAATAGGGAATTCAAGTTGTGTCACATTAGGCTGTTTAAAGTGTTTAGAGCTGACTTCATTAAAATGTGTGCCTAATCGTTGTTCTAATTTACGCAATGCATAGTTTTTAATTTCAACATCAGCGGTTTTTTCACAGCCTAGTAGAATAGTAATAAATAAAAAACAACAAAAGGCTTTGTAAAATATCATCATAAATCCACTGCTATCCTTAAAGATGGTTACCTAATGAGTCCTGCAAGATTACTTTTTACCGCCAGTTTCCCTCTCTGTCAGACTACCTGTCGCGCTCATAATTTAATCAATTAAATTAAGTAGAGGGCGTGAGATCACAATGAAACAGTATTCATTAGAAAGAAAAGAGGCAGC
>JBLIDR010000184.1:0-5126 GCA_047632655.1 Francisellaceae bacterium
AGTTAGGTATTCCCCGATAGCTCAGTTGGTAGAGCAAATGACTGTTAATCATTGGGTCGGCGGTTCGAGCCCGTCTCGGGGAGCCACTTAACATTATTTGAAGTATTGAAATATGGCTAAACATAATCCATTGAAAATTTTATTTAACACCATATTTTTTATCATATGCGTTTGTTTTATATTTAGCTTATTATTTATTTTTTCACCTCTAGTGCATCCAATCAAACACCCAAAAATTAGTCAATATGTTAACCAATATTTCTGGGTTATTTACAGCGGGCCATTTATATTAGCCGCACTATGTTTTATACATAAACGATTATTTAAAGATCCAATCAAAACAAGAAATATATCACAACATAAATCTACAATGCCAGTTCAGGTTGAAATGTATCAACATGATGAAAATTCTAAGATATAATACCGCATAAGAAAATATAATTCATAGTGCGCCATGTTAACTGAAACCCACACACCAATGATGCAACAGTATTGGAAAATTAAACAAGAATTTATGAGTACGTTGTTATTCTATAGAATGGGTGATTTTTATGAGCTATTCTATGAAGATGCAAAAACTGCATCTAAAATACTCAGCATTACCTTAACGGCTAGAGGAAAAGCAAATGGAAACCCAATTCCTATGGCTGGAATACCTTATCATGCAGCTGATAATTACTTATCTAAACTACTTGCTTTAGGTCACAGCGTTGCGATATGTGAACAAGTAGAAGAAGCCGGAAAATCGAAAGGACCAGTGAAAAGAGAAGTCACCAGGATACTTACACCGGGGACAGTCAGTGACGAAAAATTTTTAACAGCACAAAAAGATAATATTCTTTTATCCATTACCAGCAAAAAAAATAAAATTGGACTAGCTTATGTCAATATATCTAGTGGTGCATTTATATTATACGAAATAAATAATATAGCAGATTTAGGTAATGAATTGACTCGAATTCAGGCCTCTGAAATTTTAATTGCCGAAAATGACAATTTATTAATAGACTATACCAAAAGTTTCTCAAATATCTGTATTAGGCCTAACTGGGAATTTTCATTTAAGAGTGCAAAAACAAATTTATGTAAACAACTAAATAGTAACAGCCTACACGTTTATAACTGTGAAAATTTGTCTCTTGGAATACAAGCGTCTGGCTCCATATTAGCTTATTTAGAAACAACTCAGAAACAAGCCTTACCTCATATTAATAAAATAGAAATTTACACCCCAGATGCTTATATTATATTAGACCACGTTACGCGTAAAAACCTTGAACTTGAAATTAATATTCAAGGAAAAAAATCACATACACTTAGTTCAATTATCGATAAAACAAGCACCGCTAAAGGAAGTAGATTACTGAGTGAGTGGATAAATAATCCATTAAGGGATCAAGCTAAAATAATTGAACGCCAACAAGCAATTGAAAATATTATAGATACAGATTTAAATATCTCACTAAAAGAATCTCTGAATAATACTTTTGATATTGAAAGAATCGCCACTAGAATTATGTTAAATACCGCTAAGCCCACTGATTTATGCAACCTAAGAGAAACTTTGACCATATTACCCCAACTTAGATCAAACTTACTTAGAACAAACTGCCATTGTTTAGACAACCTCTCACAAGAGCTATATGAATTAAAAAATGTAAAACAATTACTCACATCAGCATTAATAGAGAATCCGCCTCAATTAATACGTGATGGGGGGTTTATTAAACTAAAATTTGACGAAAAATTTGATGAGTTAAAAGAAATAAGCACCAATGCCAATAAATTATTAATTGAATATGAGGCCGAACAGAAAAACATAACTGGCATTCAAAATTTGAAAGTAGGGTATAATCGAGTACATGGGTATTATATTGAAATCTCAAAAAATAATATACGCGAAATACCAAGCAATTATTTTCGTCGCCAAACACTAAAAGGCGCTGAACGGTACACCACTGAACATTTAAATAAATTTGAAACTAAAGTCTTAAGCGCTAAAGAAAAATCACTTTCTCGTGAAAAGCAATTATATCAAGAGCTACTAGATCACATAAAACCCGAAATATCACTAATCCTAAAAACTGCTGAGGCATTAGCAAAAATTGATATTTTGAATAATTTTGCTGAAAGAGCCGTCAGCCTGAAATTAATCAAGCCTGAGTTCAATCAAGAGAATACTATTGAAATAACTGATGGCCGTCATATTGTTATAGAAAATACGATGAATGATGTGTTCATTCCTAACAGCCTTACATTTAATCACAAACAATCGCTCTTAATGATCACCGGCCCAAACATGGGGGGTAAGTCAACTTATATGCGCCAAACTGCTTTAATCGTGCTCTTAGCTCATACTGGGTGCTTTGTTCCTGCTAGTAAAGCAAGCATAGGAGTTGTCGATAAAATATTAACGCGTATTGGTGCTTCTGATGATCTTTCGAGTGGTCGCTCAACATTCATGGTCGAAATGACAGAAATGGCAAATATTATACAGCAGTCCAGTCAATATAGTTTAATTCTAGTAGATGAAATTGGCCGAGGAACGAGTACCTTTGATGGCTTATCTCTCGCTTGGGCTATCGCTGAAAAATTACATAAAATTGGTTGTTATACGCTTTTTGCCACACATTATTTTGAATTAACCGCACTTGAAAATAATTTAAAAAATATCATTAATGTTCATTTTAATGCAATAGAGCATAATGATACTATTATTTTCCTACATGAAGTTAAACCTGGATCTGCAAGTCAAAGCTATGGGATACAGGTCGCTAAACTAGCCGGCTTACCTCAATCAATTATTCAGCAAGCATCCACCATATTAACTCAGCTTGAAAATAATTCAAATAAAACTGATATTTCCATACAGCAAGAAATATTATTTCTTGCTGAACCATCATCAGATTCAATACATAAAGAACTTATTAACTTTTTAAGTGAGATTGATCCAAATGAAATTAGTCCAAAACAAGCGTTAGACCATTTATATACCATTAAATCATTTATATAAGCATGGAATGAAGTACTTTACCAAAATCAAAAAATTAAGCATAATACCTAGCAACTTAAAAGTCATAGGAATCTGTAATGTCTGATAAAGAACAACAAGCACAACCAAATTTTTTTATTCAAAAAGTATATTCAAAAGACATGTCATTTGAAGTACCAAATGCACCAGAAATGTTCAAATTAAATTGGCAGCCTCAAACAAATGTAGAAATACATACAAACTTTAGTAAACTTGAAGAAAATATTTATGAAATTGATTTAAGTTTAACTGTCACTGCGAAAAATCAAAATCAAACAGCCTTTATAGCTGAAATAAAGCAAACTGGTATTTTTACGATTACTGGTATAGCAGATGAGCAAATGGGTCATATGCTTGGTAGTTATTGTCCAAATATCTTATTTCCATACGCCAAAGAGTCCATCTCAGCCATGGTTACTAAAGGTGGCTTGCCTTTGATAAATCTAGCACCTGTTAATTTTGACGCGCTTTATGCTCAAAACTTAGCTAAACAACAGGAAGAAGCAACAAAGCATTAAGCTCATAAAGTAATAACTTCAAATGGCTAGCCAAGTATCAATCTCTAAACAATTTGGTAGCATTATGCTCATTATCGGTACCGAAGTTGGTGCAGGTATATTAGCTTTACCGATTATCACAGCAAAGCTTGGGTTTATCACCGGATCATTTATCATGGTCTGTGCTTGGCTAATAATGACTTATACCGCAATTTTAATTGCTGACATAGCAATTAGCATGCCTGTCGGAACCAGCTTTGCTTCTATGGCAAAAAAAATATTAGGAAGGTGGGGTTCAGTCATTGCCTGGATTGCATTCCTTATGTTGATGTATACCATAAGTGTCGCCTATATCTCAGCAGCTGGTTCTGTGTTCAATGAGCTTGTATCATTTATATCAGAAAAAATTTGGAATATAATTTTTGTCATTGTTTTTTCATCTTTAGTGGTCGCTGGAACAAGAACAGTTGAAATTTTAAATAGCGTATTACTCTCTACAAAGTTAATATTTTTATTAATAGCTTGTTTTTCATTATTATCCATCATTCACCTTAATGACTTGTTTATAGCGCCGGTTGATGCGAGCGTTATGTTAATTGCAATACCAGTAATGGTCACTTCATACACCTCCCATATAGTCGTTCCAATATTAACTGATTACCTAGACAAAAACCCTAAAGTTATCTTTAGAGTCATCATGATTGGTAGCACGATTCCTCTATTATTATATTTTTTGTGGCTATCTGCAGTTCTTGGCGTATTACCATTAAACGGTAAAATTAGCTTCATGAATACAGTTTTTCTACATCATTCAGAAACAACTGCTAATATTGGAAATGTGCTGCATGCATTACAAAATAAAATACACCAAGGTTATATCTTATTTAGTGTAAATACTTTTATTGATATTGCCGTGATGACATCATATCTGGGAGTATCTTTATCTCTTTACCATTTCAATATTGACAGCTATAAATTAAACCGTTTACCGAAATTGATAAAAATTATTACAGCGATAATATTAACTTTTCTACTTCCACTTATTATTGTAGAAATAGACAGTAATTTATTTGTTCCAGCACTGAGTTATGTAGGAGTGTGTATAGCTGTGCTATTAATGATTTTACCTGGATGTATGGCCATAAAATTAAACAGACAATCACATAAATATAATTTTTTAATTACTTCCAAGCCATATATGTGGTACATCAGCATTTTAGCTGGTATTGCAATTATTTTAATTAAAGCACTTATGATATTTGCATAATTTAAAACCAGATGACAGTCTAATATTTTTTATATACAATAAAGTTGAATTTATTAATAACATACCCATATAGGTTATAGATAAACAGGAGAGTAATATGAAAAACACACCAAAATTATCGCTTCCGGTCTTACTTCTGTCCATAGCTGCAATTATAGTAATGATACCAGTTGTTATCTCATTTATGCTTGTTATGTTCATATATTTAGCGCTAACAAAAAAAAAATTGAAGAAAGAATTTAGTCAATATTTTAATAAAAATAAGCCCTCTGGTTCTAGTTACACCGGAGGAAGAACTATCGACCAGGATAACACCAAGTAAGACAAAGTC